>JALZID010000200.1 GCA_030860485.1 Pseudomonadota bacterium
GATGCGGGTGTCCGGGAATTGATACCCGCTACGATACCCGCATTTTTGCCGGATTGCAATGGAGAATAGCGGTTATTGATGGATGCTAGATTGCCGTGATTACTAGGCTTTGCGCCGGGTATCAGACTATTTCGGACCTCGCCGGATGCGATGATGATTATCGATCATCAACAACATAAAAGCCGTATCTAGAAGTTATGTATAAGAACGGAGCTTGCTCGTTACATTTCGCACCTTCGTGTCCCGAAGGTAGGCGCGTGCGCCAGCATGCATTTTCAACGTCCTGCTGATGAATTTCAACCTTGTCATCATAGGGTTCGTAAAACCGAGGTGACGCGCTATGCGCGTCGAGCGGGTGGGTTACGCGTTAGAGAATACGCGGCGCAACCGGTACAATTCGAGTTACCGGTAGGAAGCGAGTTGTAAGGCATGTCGAACGCACCATCTACGGCCCGTCAGACGCCGCTCTTTTCCTGGCACGCTGCCCACGGCGGCGCTAGGATGGTCGAATTCGGGGGATGGACGATGCCGCTAAATTACCAGAGCGGTATCCTGCAGGAGCATCTCGCCACGCGCCGGAGCGCGGGTCTTTTCGACGTCTCCCATATGGGGCGGTTCAAGATCGAGGGAGAGGCGGCCGAGGATTTCGCGCTTACGGTGCTGACGAATAACGCGCGATCTCTGGAACTACTTCAGGCGCAATACACCTTTCTGGCCAATGAGCAGGGCGGCGCGATTGATGACGCCTACCTGTATAAGCTGGCGCGGGGGGAATTTCTCCTCGTGGTCAACGCCTCCAACCGTGACAAAGACTGGCTATGGCTACAGAGCCATAAATGCGCGGGAGTCGAACTCACCGATGTGAGCGCGGAGACGGCCATGATCGCTATCCAAGGCCCTGCCTCCGTTTCCATCCTGGAATCGGCCATCGGGAAGGAGGCGCTGCCGGAGAGCAGAAGAAATTGCTGCCGTATCGCGAGGGTCGAGGGACAACCGCTGCTCATCGCGCGTACCGGTTATACGGGCGAGGTGGTCGGTTTTGAGTTGTTCCCGAAGTCGGAGCATCTCCCGGCGCTTTGGGAACAGTTAATTGGCCTCGGAGCGGTCCCCGCGGGCTTGGGCGCGCGCGATACGCTTCGAATCGAAGCCGCACTGCCGCTTTACGGTCACGAATTGGGCCGAGATCACGACGGTAATGACATCCCTATTTTCGCGAACACATTTGCCAGCTTTGCCATCCGGGTCCCCGATCGACATGATTACATTGGTCAGGCGCGGTTAGACGATCAGAGAAAAGAGCTGCAATTGATTAAACGAGGCGAGTTACACACGCCGCTCGGCGACCGCATCTTAAAGCGCTTAGTGCAGCCGATCATGAGTCGTTCTGACAAGCGGCCTTTCAGGGCCGGATCGAAAGTTTTCCGCGGCGATGAATTCCTTGGTTATGTTAGCTCGGGGACCGTGGCGCCGTATTCCTGGGAATCGGATAGACAGGGTAAAGCAATGGAAACCGGGGAGCCGTTGCTGCGGCCGATCGGCTTGGCCTTAATCGATTCCACACTCGGGTATCGAAGCGATCCGTCCCTGGTACTGCGGGTGATCGATGATCGCGGCCGCGGCATAGAGGCCGAGTGCGTGACCAGCAATCTCGTCGGCGCATACGACGCGCGTCCTGCCGCGAGGTGACACACTTCGCACGTCGACTCGGTGGGTTACGGCGCGGCGCTGCAAGGCGATCTCCCGTGGGCCGTGGCCGCGGTTTGCGCGGAGCACCAGGCCAATCCGTTCTTTGGCTGGGTGGTCGAGACCTACGGTCGTCACCACCGCTACGTTTAGCGTTATCATGGCACTGGCTCCGCCTAGCAGCGTTTGGATTTTAGGTCCACTCCTCCGTTAAAGCACGTTTATGACAGAGTGTTATATTACTGCTGATAGTTTACCGGAGCCACTCAAGACTCGTGGGTCTGAGGCGAAGGCTCGCTAAATTTGGGTTCACGGGAGCAGGAGATGACGAAAGATAGAAGATATCGAAATCCCCCGGTTGTTGAAGCACTCTGCGAGATCTATCTTAAGGAATCCGCCTGGGACGACACTGTGCCTGGACAGTTTTATGACCGGGTGAAGCATGGGTTTCCCGTTAAGCGTCAAAGAGAGATTCAAGAGGCAAAGTTTTCCTTGTCCACCGCGGGCGAGGCGGCGGCGGGTATCCGCAGGCTTCCACCCTGGATTCAGTTTGTAACGGAAAGCGGAGACCGGATGATTCAGGTTGCGCGGGATCTTCTGGTGGTGAATCAACTCAGGCCTTATCCTCGTTTTGATGACTGGGAACCAGCGATTTACTCGGCGCTCGAAGTGTACCGCGAGCTTGCAATGCCGAGGGCAGTTGCGCGCTTAGGCGTCCGATATATCAATCGTGTCGTGATTCCGGAACCTCGGATGGAAGAATATTTGGATCCTCTGAGAAATCTGTGGGTTGTTCTAGGGATTGGAGAGGGTTCGAGCGTTGTCCTGTAGGAATCGGTGCAAGCGCCGGCAGGTAGAATCAAAGGAGCGTTGTTGTTCCTCGGAGGCACTGTGGTAGATGAGGGGGCCGCCGTCATCGCTTATGACCTTATCGAGCCAAACTTCGACCGAGTGTTTGCGTAACGGAGGATCCTCGTGGAAATCACGGATCATCTCACCGCCCAGTACCCATAGGTTATCGCGATGGATCCGTAGCGTCTTGCGCGACTGTCCGGTGGCAAGCAGATGCAGCAGGAATGGCTTCAAATGGTCGACCAGGCGTTGTCCGGGCGCAAGGTCACGTGGCTCGACGGACCAACTACGCGACCAGTTGTCCAGATCCGGGCAATACTGCGCCAAGCGCTTGGCATCGGATGCGACAATTGCCATTGTGTCCATCACCTTGGCCGACCGTCCCATGTTACTGACCCGTTTGCTCAATGCCTGCCATCGCTTTCCCGGTTTCGTTTATGAACGCGCCCACCTGCGCAAGGACCTCAACACCATCGAGGTCAAGGTGCGTCCCCGGCAAGGCGCCAAAGCGCAGTGCTCTGGTTGCCAGCGCCCGGCCGCGGGCTACGATCGGCTGGACGAACGGCGTTTCGAGTTCATCCCACTGTGGGGCTATGCCGTGGTGTTAGTGTATTGCATGCGCCGGGTGCAGTGCAGGGGCTGCGGGGTGAAAGTGGAACAGGTCCCCTGGGCGCGAGGCAAGCACACGCTGACAGAAGCGTACATGTTGTTTCTGGCGCACTGGGCGCGGAAGCTCTCGTGGACCGAGACGGCGCAGGCGTTTCAGACCAGCTGGGACCAAGTGTGCCAGGCGGTAGAGTATGTGGTGCAATGGGGCCTCGCGCAGCGCACGCTCGCCCCCCTCCGTGCGATTGGCGTGGACGAAATCCAGTACGGCCGAGGGCACAACTACCTCACCCTGGTGTATCAGATCGAGGCGCATTGTACACGCTTGCTGTGGGTCGGTCAGGAGCGCACCACCGAGAGTTTCGAGCGTTTCTTCACCCTGATTGGCAAAGAGCTCGCTGAGCAGGTCGAGTTCGTGTGCTCGGATATGTGGAAGCCGTATTTGGAACTCGTCGCCAACCACTGCACGCAGGCGCTGAATATCCTGGACCGCTTTCACGTGGTGGCCAAGATGAACAAGGCAATCGATGAGGTGCGGGCGGGCGAAGCGCGGCAACTGGTGCGAGACGGCTACGAGCCGGTGCTGAAGAAATCGCGCTGGTGCCTGCTCAAACGCCAGGAGAATCTAACCGATCACCAACGCATCCGGTTGCGCGACATCCTACGCTACAACTTGAAGAGCGTACGAGCCTATCTGCTCAAGGAAGACTTCCAGCAGTTCTGGGACTACACCTCGCCGACCTGGGCGGGGAAGTTCCTCGACGAGTGGAGCCGCCAAGTCATGCGCTCACGGATCGAACCGATGAAGACGTTTGCCCGCACCCTGCGCAACCACCGTGAGTTGCTGCTCAACTATTTTCGTGCTCGCAAGCAGTTCTCCAGCGGCGTGATCGAAGGGCTCAACAACAAAGCCAAAGTCGCTATGAGAAAATCGTACGGCTTTCGAACCCTCCGGATCTTGGAACTCGCGCTATATCATACACTTGGTAAACTTCCCGAACCGCAACTGGCCCACAGATTCTTCTGACGAACCCGTTTTTTTGACGTACGCGGAAAAACGCTCGCTCAGCGTCAACCCGTGCAGTTGCTTTTGCTTGAGCTTGCACGGGTCTCCGTAAAGCTTCAGTGCGCGGCGGTGGTTCGTGCAATAACCTAACGCAATCGCGTCTTTATCACAGTAAGAAACTCCGCATTTCATATCGCCCCTCCGGCACAATAACCAGTTTGCTATTATGCCGGAAGGTTGATATGGTTACTACTAGTTATTGGCGAAACGTACCGCCAACTGCGGCCTTACAGCCTTATAGCCGTAGAGCCACATCGAGTCTCGCGGGAAATTTATCATTGTTGATGTCGTACTGACG
>JALZID010000201.1 GCA_030860485.1 Pseudomonadota bacterium
GTCTCGGGCCGCGTCGCGGCCGCGGCCGGCCCACGGACGCCGTGGCCGAACCAACGGACGGACCGGCACCTAGCCCGAACTTCTTTGAGGGTAGCAGCTTCCCCTACCACGCGAACGACGGCAGCAACGATTCCAGGCTCGCGACGGTGGCGCTCACGATTAGACCCCGTGAACGACGCGCCGGCCTTCAGCGCCGGCCCGAACCAGGTGGCGCTGGAGGGCGCCGGGGCGCAAACGGTGGATCATTGGGCCACCGGGGTCTCTGGGACCAACCAACGAGTCCAGCCAGACGCTCAGCTTCACCTGACCGGTAACACCCGGGCGGCGCGCGCAACAATGGAGCCGGCTGGTCGGACCTGACGATCCGCAACAACGCCATAATCTCGGGAGGAACCTCGGAGTTCGCCGGGATCTGGCTTTTCGCCGGGAACGGATCGTCCACCACTGAGGTCAGAGGTCAATCATTAACGCGTTCCAGATCCCGGGCTTCACCGGTTCGAGTACGGACGCGGCCAACGTCGCCAACTTCGTGGCCGGCACCGATCTCGACCCGTCGCCGACCGATCCGACGTAAAGGTCAATAGCGGGACCGACGTGAACTATACGAATACCACGTGCGCGACGCCCTGAGCCAGATTGGAGAAACAGAAGATGGCCGAACCATTTTTATCAGAGATCAAGAACATGTCGTTCGTGTATGCGCCCAGGGGTTGGGCGCTGTGCAACGGCTACGGCCAACTCCTGCCCATCAACCAGTTCCAATCCCAGCGCTCGACACTGGTTGAGGCTATCACGGATCTCACCCAACACCTCATCATCTCAAGTCCACGCGAAACAGCGGCCCGTACGCGTCACAACGCGTGGCCAGCGAGCCTCCCAAGGCAGTGTACTCGGCGTGCTCGGTCACCACCGCATCCTCCGCCGAGAGCGTTTGGCCGATAGCTCGACCAGCGATAGTCCGCGGGGTCCGATCCCGGCACGCACCGGGTTGATCTCGATAGCGATAATACCCGAAGAGATAGTGCTCGGGATCCAGACTGTCCTTGTAACGCCCTCCCACAGGGTCCCACTGCGCCTATAGCGGTCATTGACGTATCGCACATAGTGCCGTCCAATAGATTGCATGAGCTTGGCAAGCGCCAGTGGCCTGTGGGGCGTCCACCAGCAGATGGACATGGTTGGTCATGATCACATAGGCGTGTAAAATACCTATGCTTTTTACCGTAGGCGCCGGTCGGGTCCTCACAGCTACCACAATGTTCAAGAACTGGTCACTACACGATCTTTTTAGGCCGTCCCAAGCGCACCCCGTGGATAGGCCTCAAGATGAGAATGACGTGCTCGGTGAGGAGCTCATCAAGATGAGTGACTCGCAGCGCTGGCTTTTGGTGGTTGGCGTATTCGCGCTTGGCTGGCTCCTGTATCTACTCAGCCCCGTGCTGACGCCTTTCGTGGTGGCCGCGTTTCTCGCGTACTTGGGCGATCCCTTGGTGGACCGTCTAGAAGCGCTGAAAATATCCCGTACGCTCTCGGTCGTTACCGTTTTCGCCACGCTGACTTTGTCGGGTCTCCTGCTGATCGTTTTCCTGGTGCCTATCCTCGAGCAACAACTGCAGACACTGATTTCCAATCTACCACTCGCGATTGAATGGGCGCAGCAGCGGCTTTTGCCTAAGTTGCTGGCTTCGCCGTTCTTTAACGATTCGTCTTTCGACTCGGAAGCGGTAAGGAGAGTGGTGGTGGGACATTGGCAGGAGCTGGCCGGTACCATGACCGAAGTGATTAGGCGGGTCACGATCTCAGGCCAGGTTCTGCTGGCGTGGTTGCTCGATGCCGTGTTGGTCCCTGTGGTGACGTTTTATTTGCTCCGCGACTGGGACTTGCTGGTCGCGCACGTTCGCCACTTACTGCCGCGCCGTTATGAACCCGTCGTTGTGAAGCTGGTCGGAGAATGCGATGAGGTGCTGGCCGGATTCCTGCGGGGCCAGCTCATGGTGATGCTGGCGCTAGCGATTATCTACACCATCGGTTTGTGGCTAGTCGGCCTGAACCTGGCGTTTTCCATTGGGGTGGTGGCTGGGCTGGTGAGCTTCGTCCCGTACCTCGGTTTTGTTGTCGGGATCACCGTCGCCGGACTCGCCGTGATAGTCCAGTTTCAGGATCCGATCTATCTGGCGTATGTCGCGGCGGTGTTCGTTAGCGCCGAGCTGATACAGGGTTTCGTCTTATCGCCATGGTTGGTCGGTGAGCGTATAGGATTGCATCCAGTCGCCGTCATTTTTGCCGTGCTCGCGGGCGGTCAGCTATTTGGTTTCGTCGGCGTACTGCTCGGATTACCCGTAGCCGCCGTCATCGTGGTGCTGCTGCGCCATTGGCGGGAGATCTATCTTAGGAGCGATCTATGGAGGGTCCATTGACCGTAGACTGCCCATTCCCATGGCTGGGAAGTCACCCATCCACTATGCGTATCACCCGTGCGCGGGACAGCGCGCAGGCATACCCGGCAAGACGCGTTACCGCGGTAAGCTGAGCTATCGGGTTGCGCTACCGCACGGAGCTACTACTTGCCTCGTCGTCTGGATGGCCCGCCCAGAGGCCGCCAACCTCCGTCTGCTCACCGACCCCGGCATTGCGCTGGCGGCGTTACGTGAGCTCGCTCGTCTGCTGGATGATACCTTTTCCGCCCTGTCAGCATCGGTCGAGCCCACGACATACATTCTCGTCGGTCTGAGGCGAAGCCTCGTTAGCCAGCGGGGGAACGAGACCCAGCATTGGACGCGGACTTGCTGCATATGGCCGCTCATCCCCGGATCGCGTCCCTGGCGGAGTGCTGTTTCAGCAGCCTACCGCCCGGTCAAGGCCGGCGGCGCCTCGACGCGGGCCAGGCCTCGATGTACGCGTCCTCCAGCGTCGCGCCGCCGTACTGCTCACAGAACGCCTCCGGGCGCCCCGTGAAGAGCACCTGACCCGGGTGCAGCACGAGCATGCGGTCACACAGATCCGCGACATCGGCGAGCAGGTGACTGGTGAAGAGCAAGGTGCCGCCTGCCGCCCGGCGCGTGGCCAGGTGGCGCCGGAGGGAGGCGCGGGCCCTGGGGTCGAGGCCGCTCATCGGCTCATCGAGGATGAAGAGGTCCTTGTCGCAGAGGAGCAGGGTCGCGAGCCCGAGCTTCTGGGCCATGCCCTTCGACAGCTCGCGGACCGGTTTCGACAGAGCGCGTTCCTCGAGGTCCAACGTGGGCCGATACCTCCCGGATCGCGGGTGTTTCGACGGGACGGCCGTGCAGTCGGGCCATGAAGCGTAGGTACTCCTTGCCCGTCGCAAAATAATGTGGCAGGAACTTCTCGGGGAGGAAGCCGAACCGTCCGCGCGCCTCGGGTTTCAAATGGCTCACGCCGAAGAGGTCGATCGAGCCCCGCTCGATGTCGCAGAGGTTCAAGAGCGCCTTGATGAGGGTGGTCTTGCCGGCCCCGTTGACGCCCACGAGCCCCACCGACTCCCCTTGATCGATGGTAAGGTCCACCCCGTTCAACACGGCGGTGCGCCCGTACCGCTTCACCACGCCTTCTATTCGGACCGCGACGGCCATCGGCAATCCCCTGGTACAAGCAGTAGAAGTAGCCCGGATGCAGCGCAGCCAGATCCGGGGAAGCCTCCTCCGGATTTGCACTTCCTTTCAGCCGGGCCAGGGCATTACGGCACATCAGCAACGAAATCGGGTAGCCAGGGGCGTTTGGCCCCCGGCCCCCACACCACCTAGCATGCGGGTCCGCACTAGGCGGTTCACAAAAGTGGAGCACACGATGACATCAGGTATAGCCGTGGGCACGCATCCAAAGCGCGCGGACGGATATCAAGCCCTGGCTTTTCAGCCAATCATTCGTCATCCCGGTTTGTGTCG
>JALZID010000202.1 GCA_030860485.1 Pseudomonadota bacterium
CACATGGATCACATAGGCTTCGAGGTCGGCACGATCGCGCGCCAGCGCGGAAAAATCCACCTCGCCGCGATCGTTCACGAAGCGCTCGAGGACCCGCGCATAGGCCTCGATCGGCGGCCCGCCGCGATCCGCAACCGGCGCCTCCGGCACCCTGACCAGGGTGCTGCACGCGCTCAAGACCCACGCCAGTACGACCAGCGGCGCTCGGCACCAATGTGTCATTTCCGCCGGCCCTCCGGCACAGGCCCTCCGCGTCGCCCCACGCGCTTGACGTATTCGAGGGGGAACACCGCCGCGTCGCGCCGAGCGCCCGACGCAGGCGAAAGGCGCCCGGTCAGGGGGTCCCAGGATCGTGTGCCTTCGGCCAGGGGCACCGGCCGCAGGATAAAACGGTCGCGCTTGGCGTTGTGCAGGCACATGGAAATTGGCCCCTCGCCCGATGCCACCATGAACACGCAGGCGTGCAGCCGCTCGTGCTCGAGCCTACGCGCGTCCATGAAGTTGTGCACCACGAAAGACAGCTTGCGGACGCGCCCGCGCGCCGCCAGGAGATCGCGGCGCGCGTCCCACAGGGTCCTGCCGAGCCACCTGAGCCCCCTCCACCACAAGTCCGGCGCCTTGACGAAGGCGAAGAGCGCGGCTTTTACCGCGGCGCGGCGATCGGTGCGCGGGAACACTATCTCTGCCGTGCGCGTGAGGAGCGGCACGACGAACCCCGGATCGTCATAGAAATCGTAAAGAGCACCGTTGATCTCGAAGGCCATGCCATAGCGGTTGCAGCGCGGGTGCCCGGCCTGGAGCGTGTCGAACCGCAGGGCGCGGCCGGCGCCCTCCTGGATCCGCCGGACCACCGTATCGGGGGTGATGAACGCCTCGCGCTCGCGCAGGACGCCCCGGCCGGTGTCGGCCTGGAGCTGGAAAGAGGCCAGCGAAACGACGTCCGTATGGCGGCGGAAAAAGCGCACCACGGCCGGGATCTCGTCGAAGTTTCCGGCAAACACCGTGGTATTGAAGAACACGGCCAGCGGCAGGCCCCTGGCACGCTCGATATAGCGCTCGCGCACCACGTTCAGAGCAGCCTCCGAGTCGTAGCCCTTGCGTCCCTGGGTCAGGTCCACATGGAAGGCCACATCCGTCAATCCGGCCCCAGAGAGCGCCGTCAGGAGCTCGCGGGTCGCGCGGATCCCGTTGGTGAAGAGCGAGGCGCGCATGCCCTTCTCAGAAATGCGCCGGACGATCCGGATGAGGTCCTCGCGCCTTCTCAGCGTCGGCTCACCGCCCGAGACCTGGATGTCCGTATGCTCGCCGTAATGGGCCTCTACCATGTCGATGCGGCGAAACAATTCTTCCAGGGGGATGTCCCGGACCGCCTCGGAGTGCTCCGATAGGTAACACAGGCTGCAATCGAGGTTGCAGCGTTGCGTGACCTCCAGAGACACGCAGCCGATCGGCCAGCGCCGCCCGCCGATCTGGCCCGGGCCGCAGCAACCGGCCTCCTCGAGGCGGTCCTTGAGGCGCGCCCACCGCCCCGCAGGACTCGGGGGCAAGGGGTAGGGCGCAAAGGCCTTGATCTCCGCGTCGGTGAGAAAATGCGGTTCGAGCGGCGGTGACGAGGGTAAACTGGTTATTGTCACAAGTCGCCTTTTTACGATCCCCTCTCCCTCCGGACTATACAGGACTATACAGGGAGAGGGCTAGGGTGAGGGGATCAAAAAGAGCGATTCCTGGTCGTCGTGGTATAACACACCTCAGAGGTTGTGAAAAAACCTACTGCGCTCGGGATCTCGCGCTGCAACTCGGCGCGCCAAGCAGGGCCACTCCCTGGCCCTGGCTTCCCGGCGGTGCTCGGAATCCTCATGTATTTCAACATACACTCCGGTTCTTGCGCTCCGGCGGAACGCGATTTCCCTTCGCTCGCGACGGTTTTTTCAAAACCTCTCAGGGCTCGTTCAGCGACCAGTCGTAATCATAGTCGATCGGCCCCACATAGCCGCGCAGGCGCAGGGCCGGCTCCGGCCGGGCATAGCGCAGGAGATGGCCCACTACCCCGGCCTCCGTCCCGCCGAAGTCTTCCTGATACCAGTCGTAGATACTGGAAGCGCGAAGCCCGCCATCCTGCCACTTAGCGCCGCGCGGGTGGTTGACGTAGTCGCGGGCGCCCTGCTCGAGCAGCCCCTCCAGGTTCTCCCGCGTGTACGCCCGCCCCGCCAGATTGGGACAGCCGATGCTAGCACAGTTCACCGCGTAGTGGATTCTCGGATCGCGCCAAATGGGCCGCAGGACCCCGTGCTCGATGTCGTTGAGCGAGAGCGCCCGCCCGGCCACCTTCGCGATCGCATCGTCCCAGGGCCCGCGGACCAACCACCCGCCGCCGATCTCACGGATGCTCTTCACCGGATAGTGCGCGAGCACCAGATCCACGGTCAGGGCGTTGTACAGGTTGATCCAATAGGCCTCCTGCTCCGGGCGGGGATAGCGTCTCGGGTCCAGCGCCTGCAGGGTCGCCAGGTAGGCGCGCAGGACCGCCCGATCGGCACTACGCACGGCGGCGTAGGCAAAACGATGCACGCCGCTCGGGTGGCGGGTGTCTAGATAGCCATCGAGCAAGCCCTGCCAGGGGCTATGGTCGATGACCGCGGGGTTCGCCGCGTCGCCGCGATCCCAATACGGTTGCAGCTCGGCCTTCGGCGCCGCGACAGCCGGACCCGAGGCCCACCCGAGCGCGAGGCCCATGGCGATCCACCAGAGGACCGAAATCAATCCTCTCTGCCCCTTCGCTCGTGCCCCGTCGTGGCGGCTGATCATCCGTAGAAACTGCTATTAGTTTAGTAAACTAATGAGAAACAACCGAGGGCGGGTGCACGGATGCGAACCGACTACGCCGAGCGCCCCGGACCTCCGGCCGAAGAATTCACAGACGACTGCTCCGTTCCGCCGCCCGACAATACTATGTGCTACACCCGTCCCTGCGCCGCCTCGTAGACAGCTTGCTCTCGCCGCATCCCGACCGCCAAGATAAGCACTTCGATGAGCTCCAAGTTTACCCGATAAACGATGCGGGTGTTGCCGGTGCGGCCGCCGTCAGCCGGTGAGTGCGCCGCGCGGTGCTTTGCCGAGCTTGTCCGGCTCGCCGTTCTGTATACGGTCGGAGATCATCTTCAGGATCCTGCGCACTTCTGCCTGCCCAGGGCTTCGAGGGCCGTCACCGGAAGGAGGACGGCCGCGGGTGCGTTATGTCGCATCACCACGTACTCGTCCTGCTGGCCGGAGGCCAGGCGATCGATGATGTTTTTGGTCGAGCGTGCCACCTTCGTCACTGAGATTGCCTGGTTTCGGCGCTCCAGCAAGCTGCTCATGCGACCTCCAAGGGAACCGTAGCTTATGTGAGTACACTACGCATAATTATCAGATGATTCAACGGTACCGCATTTGCTTGACGTCCGCGTGCGAGCCCCGCGCCGAGGCGGGTGATGTGGCGCGGGTTGTGTGGGTTAGAGGCCCGCCTTCAACGCCTCGACGAAGCGATGCACGTCCTCGAAGCGGTTGTAGAGCGGGACCGGGGCGACGCGCATCACATCGGGCTCGCGCCAGTCGCAGGTGATACCGGCGGCCGTGATGCGTTCGTAGAGCCCTCTGCCATCGGTGGCCTTGATGCGCAGCGAGAGCTGGCAGCCGCGCCGGGCGGGCTCGCTCGGTGTCAGGACCTCGATGTGCTCGGGGAGCTCGCGGCGTAGGAGGGATCCCAGGAAACCCGTGAGCCGCTCGGACTTGGCCCTGAGCGCTGCCATGCCGCCTGCCTCGCCGAAAACCTCCAGCGCGGCGCGGACCGCGGCGAGTGATAGGATAGGCGGGTTACTCTGCTGCCAGCCCTCGGCGCCCGGAATGGCTCGAAACTCGGGACCCATCTCGAGCGCGAGTCCTTGTCATGGCATAGGCGAGCTTGCAGGCCAGCGCCGGATCATCGAACATTGCCTGTATGGCGAGGAGTGACAAGACGCCCGCGACCAGCCCGGACCTGGTGTCTCTTGATGTCATTCGTTCGGATCTGCGCTACGAGGCGACCCTCGCGCCCCCAGCGTTCGACATGCTTCTGGGCGGGAAGTCGTTCGGCCCAGTCTACAACGCACTCGAACCCCTGGGCCTGCGACTTGATGACATGCGGGTGGAGGGGCAACAGCCGGCGGAACAAGTGCTTTCCTGCTATGTGTCCGAAGGGCGAACCCTCGTGCGGTATCGTTTCAATCGGGTCGAGGTCCAAGGCAGCGCGAAGTCGGTGTCGAGACCCTTTTTCGGCTGATCGAGGTGGCCGTGGGGGTGGTTCGGACCACTAGCCAGACGAAGATCGAGGAGCATACGTTCACCAGTGGCGTGCACGGGCGGTTGGGCGTGGGTAGCGTGGAAGACCAACTCGGTCGGCATGTTCCGGCGAAGAGGGCGGCCAAGGTCGCGCTAGCTCCATCAGGCGTCACGTTCCGTGTGGCGTCGCAATCAGCCGCCGGGTTCGCCAGTCTGGAGCGCTCCCTCTTGGTCGAAGATGGCGCCTTCCTCCGGGTCGTCAGTGTACAACCCGGGACTCTTGACGAGCGGGCGGCGTGCGAACAAGCCCTCGGGTTCTTCCGGGCCACGGCTGCTGCGTTGGGACTGCGTGTACGTGAGGAACAAGCAGATGCTAACAGCTGAATCGCATCGTAACTTGGAGCGGGTTTGGCAGATCGGCCGACAGGGGGAGGAGCTTGGTCCACTCCGCAGGCAAGCGCTCCTTCAGAGCCCAACAAGAGTAAGTTCTGGCTTCCTGGGCGGAACACTCGGCTCTCTGGCACCGACTACTTCCTCCAGCGAGCTTCCCGCTGTGGCGGGGAGCCGGCACGCGAGGTGCGCTTTAGCGAGGATCTCACGCACCTCGTCCCAAGCGCTGGCGACGTCGGCATCGGGCAACAGGAGGAGTATCAGCTAGCGCTCTCTGATACTTGCGTGGTCCTCGATACGTCCGCGGGCCCAGCTGGGGAGATCGCGTACTTCGCTCGCGGCCCGTTGAAGCACAAGCTCATCGTCTTCACGCACGAGCGCCACAAGGGGAGCAAGAGCTTTCCGGCGCAGTTGCGCGAGGGACTCGAACACCACTTCTATTCTGATACCGAGTACGCCTCCTGCTCGCTGGTTGAGCGCGTATGCGATCGCATGCGCCACGTCGCCCTCGGCAAGCTCCTCGGGCTCAGTCCGGTCTGAGCGAGTCTCGCAAATTCACCGCGGCTTTGCAGTCTGGCCCGTACCTGCCGGTCCCCTAGCACTGCGACGCACTCCGGCAGCACGTCGGGTAGGCGGAGGGTGACTCCATCGCTCCATATCGATTGACTGATGGCGAAGTCCATGTGCGAGTCGCGCCTCGCGGCGGACGAGATGTGGCGCGGAGTCGTGGGCGCATTAGAGGCTCGCCTTCAACGCCTCGACGAAGTGATGCACGTCCTCGAAGCGGTTGTAGAGCGGGACCGGGGCGACGCGCATCACATCGGGCTCGCGCCAGTCGCAGGTGATACCGGCGGCCGTGATGCGTTCGTAGAGCCCTCTGCCATCGGTGGTCTTGATGCGCAGCGAGAGCTGGCAGCCGCGCCGGGCGGGCTCGCTCGGTGTCAGGATTTCGATGTGGTCGGGGAGCTCGCGGCGTAGGAAGGATTCCAGGAAACCGGTGAGCCGCTCGGACTTGGCCCTGAGCGGGGCCATGCCACCTGCCTCGCCGAAAACCTCCAGCGCGGCGCGGACCGCGGCGAGTGATAGGATAGGCGGGTTGCTCTGCTGCCAGCCCTCGGCGCCCGGAATGGCTCGAAACTCGGGACCCATCTCGAATCGGGTGTCTTTGTCATGGCCCCACCAGCCGGCGAGGCGCGGGAGATCGGTGCGCCGCGCATGGCGCTCATGCACGAACAGGCCGCCTACCGCGCCCGGACCGCCGTTGAGGTATTTGTAACTACACCAGCACGCGAAATCGCAGCCCGAGTCGTGGAGGGCGAGCGGGATGTTTCCGGCGGCATGGGCCAGATCGAAACCGACCACGCACCCCCGGCCGTGGCCGAGGCGGGTGATCTCATCCAGGTCGAGCACCTCGCCGGTGTAATACTGAACACCCGGCAGCAGGATGAGCGCGATGGCATCGCCCTCACGCTCGATGGTCTCCGCAAGGTCTTCCAGCCGCAGGCAAGCCTCACCGGTCCTCGGCCGGGCCACGAGCAACGAAGACGCCGGTTCCAAGCCATGGAAGCGGATTTGGGATTCGACGGCGTAGCGATCGGAGGGAAAGGCCCGGTCCTCGATCAGGACCTTGTGCCTTTCCACCGTGGGTCGGTAGAAGCTCACCATCATGAGGTGCAGATTGGCGGTGAGCGATCCCATCACCGCCACCTCGTGCGGCTCGGCGCCGACGAGAGACGCGCTCGGCTCGGTCAAGAGCTCGTGGTAGGGCATCCAGGGACGTTCGGGCTCGAAATGCCCGCGCACGCCCCGGCGCTTCCAGATCGCCAGCTCCTCGAGGACATAGGTTTCCGCGCGCTTGGGCATGAGCCCGAGGGAGTGGCCGCAGAGATAGACCTCCTCCGCGCCACCGGCCGATCTCGGGATATGAAACTCATCACGGAAGCGCGCCAGCGGATCCGCTCGGTCCTGGACCCGGGGGTATTGGAGGCCCGCGGGCTCGTTTCTGTGATTCGGTGACACGCGCCGAAGCGATCGCCTGTTTCAGCCCGCCGGGGCCAGCGGTACGAGCGGATAGATCACAGGCCGGCAGGGTGCCGCGTCGGACAGGAACGCCGGGACCGCGATGTCGAGGAGATAGAGCCCGTCCGGGATGCCATCGGGCACCAAGATCATCTCGGTCACGGTCTTTCGGGACCCTGTTTCTCCGTTCAGAGTACGGCTCGATGGCGGCACGTTCCAGAACAGACGGTGGTTGCTCAACGTTCCCTGGTCGTGCATGCGGTCGATGGACGGAAAATCGACCAGGAGATGCTCGACGCCGACATCGATCAGATAGCCGATCGCTTCGGTCGAGAAGAACGGCGGCGGATCGGTGTCGTCATAGACACGGCCGGCTTTGGATGCATCGTTCGGCAGGGTGCGGACGATCAAGGCCTGCGATTCCTCGCGGGGCACCGCGTGCAGGGCCACTTCGAGCGCCGAGCGCGTGACCAGTCGATCTCCGGTGTCCAGTGTCGGGCCATAGCCCTCCGCACTGTCCCGGGCGAGGCTCGGGGCGATGGTGACGAGCCGCCCCGAGAAAAGGCTCGCGCCCACGACCTGGGCGAGCGCCACCGGATCGTTCACGATGTGCCCCACGGTCTCGATGTGAGTGCCGTTGCAGTGGGGGATCAGGCGCAACTCGGCGACGTTGCAACTCCCGCCCTCGTCCGTGGAGCCGACGAAACCCGGGAACCTGAGCGGCGTGGCCGAGGCGCGCGGCGCGCCGAAGAAGCTCGGCTGGGGGCCGGCGAAGTCGAGCGGGATGGCGAGCGATCGGGCGGCATCCAGCCGCACCCGGTAATCGCGGCCGGCGATCACGACCCGCATTTCCATCACGCGAATGCCGTATTCGGGATGCCGAGCCACTCCAACGCGGTGCCGTGGAGGAGGCGTGCCATGGTCGGCGCATCGAGTCCGGCCGACTCGATGAGCCGGCCCGGATGTGGCTCTCCGAGCGGGAACGGATAATCCGAGCCCAGCGCGATGCGCTCGGGGCCCATGATGTCCAATAGATAGCGCAGCATGCGCGGTTCGTGCACCAGCGCATCCACATAGAGGTGCGTGAGCGACGCGCGGGGATTCACCCGGCAGTCCACGGCGCACAGGTCCGGGCGCACCCGGAAGCCCTGCTCAATGCGTCCGATGAGGGCCGGGAAGGCGCCGCCGCCGTGGGCGAAGGCGATCCTGATCCTCGGCAGGCGCTCGAAAACGCCCGAAAACACCAGCGAGCAGATGGCGAGCGCGGTCTCGGTGGGCATGCCGAGGAGCCAAGGCAGCCAGTACTTCGACATGCGTTCCTTGCCCAGCATGTCCCAGGGGTGGACGAAGAGCGCGGCCCCGAGCGCCTCGGCCGCCTCGAAGAACGGGTAGAGCTCCGGGGCATCGAGGTTCCAGTCGTTCACGTGCGTACCGATCTGCACGCCGGCGAGACCGATGTCCCGACAGCGACCGAGCTCCTGGATGGCCAGATCGGGCGCCTGCAAGGGCACGGTCCCGAGCCCCACGAAACGCCCGGGATGAGCCTCGACGAGCCCCCCGATGTGGTCGTTCAAGAACCGCGCGAGGTCCAGCCCATGCTCGGGCCGGGCCCAGTAGCTGAACATGACCGGCACCGTGGACAGCACCTGCACGTCCACGCCGTCGCGATCACAGTCTTTCAGGCGCAACGCCGGGTCCCAGCAATTCGCCTCGACCTCCCGGATCACTACCCCATCCTTCAGCAGGCGGCCGCAAGCCGGTCCGTATTGCTCGAGCTGGACGAATCCCCCGTAGCCATAACGGGCCCGGAGGTCCGGCCAGGCCGGGGGCAGGACATGGGTATGGACGTCGATCTTCCGCATCGCCCGCCTTGTATCATCCACCACCGGCCGGCGCCGGCATCACGGTCCCACAACGGCGGCATACGGTGTCGGGGCTCGCGAAGAAACGCGCGAACACCGGCGGCAGGTCCTTCTCGATGTCGCGAAGCTCGATGAATTCCTCGTAGAGCAGGTGGTGGCAGCCGTCACAGTACCACTGGAAGCCGTCCCGCTCATGGGGAAGGCGCTTGCGCTCGATGACGAGCCCGATGGTATCCGCATAGCGCTGCGGCGAGTGCGGGACCAGGGGCGGGAGCAGAAACACCTCGCCGGCCCGGATCGGGACATCGACGACCCGTCCGTCCTGCACGGTCTTGAGCAGCATATCGCCCTCGATCTGGTAAAAAAATTCCGGGCCCGCATCGACGTGATAATCCTTACGGTGGTTGGGGCCGCCGACCACCATGACGATGAGCTCCCCTTCCGGAAAGACCTGTTTGTTGCAGACCGGCGGCCGCAACACCGCGCGATGCGCGTCGATCCAGCGTTTGAAATCGATGGGTGGGGTGGGTATCTGCATGGCGTTGTCCCGAATCGTGCTAATCAATCGTGGCGATGCACTTCAGCTCGATGGCGATCGGCGTCGGTAATCGGTTGACCTCGACCGTCGTGCGGCACGGCCGTATTTCGCCGAAGTACTCCGCGTACACACGATTATAGACGGCGAAGTCGCGTTCGATGTCGGTCAGAAACACGGTGACGTCGATGAGCCTGTCCCAGCCGGACCCCGCCTCTTCGAGCACCAAGCGCACGTTGTCGAAGACGGCCCGACACTGTAGCTCGATATCGTGGGCGACGACCCGGCCCGCGGCATCGAGCGTGACGCCCGGGATTTCCCGGCTGCCCCGCCGCCGCGGCCCGATCCCGGACAGAAACAAGAGCCCGCCCGCGCGCCGCGCGTGCGGATAGGCCCCGACCGGCTCGGGGGCCTCTTGCGAAACCGTGACGCCGCGAGTGTCCGACATGAACAAGCACCTCAGGTGGTTACGGGGTTAGGACAAGCCCCATCTGCCTTAGCGCGCCGCGGCCCGGAGACGGGAGACTCCCACCCTTTGGAGTATACCGCATCGGCTAAAAAGTACCGGCGTAGCGTTCGCCTCCCGAGCCGACGCTGCTCCGGACGCTTGATGGATGCCGTTCCGGCTGATGGAGGTCGTCGTCCTCGACGTTCCGATCAGAACACAGGGTCCTTGCGTAACACACTTCCGGATGGGTCCCATGCTCGGCTTGGCGGCAGCTTGCTTTTGACTTCCTGGATGCGTTCGTTGACGAGTTGGCGGGCGAAATAAATGTCCGTGCCGTCCTTGAATATGACGGTCGCTTGCGACAGGCCATAGCGCGACAGCGACCGGGTGTATTCGAGCTGCGGCAGGCCGCCCATCGCCGTTTCGATGGGGAAGGTAACGCGCTGTATGGGATTAGCCTCGTATTGTTTGTGTACGCGCTACGCTATGTGGGAGCTGCCCGAACCGGCGCGTATTTCTCCTCTGCGCCCTTCATCGGAGCGGTCTTCGCGATGGCACTTCTCAGGGAAGTACCGAGCCCTTGGTTCTGGGGGGCTGCGCTCTTGATGGGCAGCGGGCTTTGGTTACATCTCACCGAGCACCACATGCACGAGCATGATCATGAGGAGATTACGCATAGCCACGGGCACGCGCACGACGAGCACCACCGACACGAACACGATTTTGACTGGGACGGACGGGCTCACACGCACTTCCAGACGCCGTTGAGCAGGACCAAGAAAAAAGATGACAAGTACTTCAATACTCATCGGCATGAATATATCCCTCCTTTCAAAGTCGCCGTTTCTGAATGATTCTATTGCGCCACTTGGTTACGCTCTGGCGCCTGTTGCGTCGAAACAAACTTACCCACGAAAACGTGGCCCAATGACGAGGGAAATGCAAGGTGGACTTCTAACCAAATGCTTTAACCCTCCAGTTGCTGAAATAGCCTCGTCGGCCTTTAAGCAAAATAAGTGACCTCATGAAGAGGCTATCCACTTCGCTCCACCAATGACCTATGTAGTGGTAAATCTAGTTTATTCAACCCAAGATGTTGTGGTTAGTGGAGGGAAGTGGATAGCCCATTCTCATGATCAGAAAGACTAGGCAGCGATCTGCACTTCACGGTATAATGTGCTTGTGGAAACAACCGCATATCCGAAGGAGACCCCTTCCCATGCAGTATAGCAACGTCCAATCCAAGCGCTGTTCGCTCATCTGGGGCTCAACGAAAGGCTGCGCCGCTGCTTCAGCCATCTCACCGTCAGCCCGATCTTCGGACACGCCACGCTGGTGCTGTGTTTGGTGCTTCACCCTACGCTGGGAACCGGCGGTTGCGCGATTTGCGCTACTATTCGGATGATCCCTTGGTCGTGCGGACGATCGGGCTGCGCCGTCTGCCCGATATCGCCACGCTCTCTCGGGGATTGGCGAGGGCGGACGAGTCCATAGCGCCTGCAGGGACTCGTGCGGGAGGGAGTCGTGGCCCGGCTTGTGGCCCTTGGGCTCTCGCGCGTGACGCTCGACTTCGATGGCTCGGTGATCGGCACAGGGAAATGGGCCGACGGCACGTCCTCTCTTCTGCACGGTCGCAGACCGGTCAGGTGCTCGACGTGCTGCATCGTTCCGGCAACGTCTATGATCCGCATGGGTGAAGAACTTCATCCTCGCCTATATCGCTGTCGTACGGGCGGCCCTGCCTGGGGGTCTGCATCGAGGTGCGCATGGACAGCGCCTTTTGTTGTCGGCAGCCTCGACGCCGCGGACGTGGAGGTATACGGTGAGGCGTCCCCTTCGAACGCTTTACCGATCTTCCGATGATCGAAAACGCCGGCCGCGTCCTCTGCCGTGTCTGCGGCGGGGGCGATCTCCACTCCTTCCTCGATCTCGGGGGGATGCCGCTGGCGAACGCCCTTCTCACGGAGGAAGAGCTCGCCCTTCCAGAGCCGCGCTTTCCGCTCGACGTCTCGTCGTGCGCTCGATGCGGGCTCGTCCAACTCCCTCTCGTCGTCTCGCCCGCGGCCCTCTTTCAGCGCTACGTGTATTTCTCGTCCGTCTCGCAGTTCATGACGCGGCACTTCGCCGCCCTTGCCAGGGAAGCCGCAGCCCGCTTCGTCGCCCCTGGAGGCCTCGCCGTCGAGATCGGCTCGAACGACGGCGTTCTGCTCCAGGCACTCCGGGGCGAGGACGTGCGGATCCTCGGCGTGGAGCCCGCGACGAACGTCGCGGAAGTCGCCCGGGCGAAGGGGGTGCCGACCATCAACTTCTTCTTCAGCGAGGCGCTCGCGCAGGAGATCCGCCACCGCGAAGGTCCGGCGTCGCTCGTCTTCGCCGCGAACGTTCTGGCGCACATGGACGATGTTGCCGACGCGGCGCGCGGCATCGAGCACCTGCTCGACGCGCGGGGTGTGCTTGTCGTTGAATGCCCGTACGTCGTCGACTTCATCGAGAAGAAGGCGTTCGACACGATCTACCACGAGCACCTCTCGTGCTTCGGAGTCCGCCCGCTCGTCGCGCTCTTCGAGCAGGTCGGGCTCGAAGTCTTCGATGTTCGGCGCCTCCCCGTGCACGGCGGATCCATCCGCGTCTACGTCCGCCGCCACCGCGACGGCGCGAGGCCTGCTGAGCGCCCCGTTGCGGAGCTCGCCGCGCTCGAGGATCGGGCCGGCGTGAGGGCTCGCGACCGCCTCGACGCTCTCGCACGAGAAATCCGCGCACTCCGGGACGAGATCCGCGACGCCATCCTCGGTCTCCGCCGAGAAGGGAAGCGGGTCGCCGCCTACACCGCTCCCGCGAAAGGCAACACGCTCCTCAACTACTGCGAATTCACCACCGAGGAGATCGAGTACCTCGCCGACGCGACACCCGCGAAGCATGGGCTCTACGCCCCGGGGAGCCACATCCCGATCCTGCCGATCGAGGCGTTCCACGAGCGGCCGCCCGACTACGCGCTGCTTCTCGCCTGGAACCACCGCGACGAAGTGCTGGCGCGCGAGGAGGTTTACCGGCGGGCCGGCGGACGGTTCCTCGTGCCGATCCCGGCCGTCGAGATCGTCTGACGTGCGCTCCGCGCGCGGGGGGACCGAAGCGCCAGGCGCCTCACCGTCGCCGTGGCTGCCGCAGGGGAAGCCGTCTCCACGGCGGATGTCGGAGCGCGGCGCGTGCCGTCCGCGCGGCGTAGAAGAACAGTCCCGAGACGTCGACGGACGAACTGTCGGCCGCGTAACGCACCGGGCACGGGACCTCGCCCACGCGAAAGCCGGCGGCGACGGCGCCCATGAGGATCTCGCTCGCGAACGCGTGCGTGTTGCCGTAGGTATCGATCGGAAGCGCCTCGACGACCTCTCGCGCGTAGGCACGAAGCCCGCTGTGCCATTCCCCGAACGTCGTCCCGAACCAGAGATTCTCGAAGAGCGTGAGCGCGCGGTTTCCGAGGTAGCGGGAGAGCGGCATGCCGCCCGCCAGGCATTCGGCGCGCGAGCGGATGCGGTTCGCCTGAATGAAGTCGAAGTAGCCGCGACCCACGTACTCGACCATGAGGTCGGCGAGCGCCGGGTCGTATTGGTAGTCGGCGTGGAGCTCGACGGCGACATCGGCCCCTTCCTCGAGGAAGAGCCGGAAGAGCCGCTTCAGGTTTCCCCCGTAGTTGAGGTTCCGCTCGTGGCGGACGACGCGGAGGCCGAGGCGGGTCGCGACCTCGCGGGTGCCGTCCGCGCTGCAGTCGTCGCCGACGACGACGTGAGGCTTGAGAGAAGCCGGGAGCGATTCGAACGTCCGCCCGAGGGTCTTCTCGGCGTTGTAGGCGAGCATCAGCACCATGGGACGCATCGTGACCCTCAAACACGCGGCGGGGTGCGCACCGGCATCTTGCCAGCGCGCGACGGGGCTGGCAACGGCGCAACCGAAGGGGGTCCCGGGAACTTCTCTTCAAGCATGGCGTATGGCTAGATCGTCGGCGGTGATCCCGCCAACTGCCGATTCGCCGGCCGCTTCACTGCGCCGCCTCCATCTCGCCTGCGCGCTCGTGAGCGCGCTCGCCGGTTTCGGCCTCTATGCGTCCCTCTACGACGGCAAGTTCTACTGGGACGACAACATCCTGATCGTCGACAACGACCAGGCGCTCGACGAGTGGGGCGACGCGCTCCGGGCCTTCGCGCAGCCTGTTCTCCCGAAGGAAGCGGTCGCGTACTACAGGCCGATCCTGATGGCGAGCTTCGTCATCGACCGACAGCTCTGGGGCAAGAATCCCGGCGCGTTCCACGTGACCAACGCGGTGATCCACGGGCTGAACGCGGCGATCGTCTGGTTTTATCTGTTCATCCTAGTCGAGAGCCCGGCGGCGGCGTTCGCGGGCGCGCTCCTCTTCGCGGTCCACCCGATCCAAGGTCAGTCCGTCGGCCTCATCCCCGCGCGGAACGATATGATGCTCGTTCCCGCGGTCATCGGGATGCTGCTCGCCGACCGCGCGCGCCAGCAACACCCGGGCGGAGAGCGCTGGAAATTCGCGCTGGCGATCGTCGGATGCTACGCCCTGACCGTCTGGAACAAGGAGACGGGGATCGTGGCCCCGGCGTTGTTGATTCTCGACGACCTGCTCCTCAGGCGGCGCCGTCCGGCGGACCTCGTCGCCCGGATTCCGCTGCTGGCCGCGCTCGCCGCCGTGGTCCTCGCCTACTTCGCGACCCGCCATGCGATCTTCGGGACGCCGTTCGGAGGCGACGAGTATGGGAACCCGCCGCTCGACCGTCGTCTCGAGGTCGTCATCGTGACGCTCGGCTACTACGTCCGGCAGATCCTGCTCCCGTGGGGGTTCGCTCCCGCTCCGTATCATCCGGAGTTGCTCGACCTCGCGGGCGCGGCATTCTGGAAGCTCGCGTTCTTCTTCGCGCTCTTCGTGCTGGCTGGCGCGCTCGCCATCGGGAGGAACCGGCGAGCCGCATTCGGTCTTGCGTTCTTTCTCGTCACGGTCTTTCCCGTGCTCGGCCTCGCGCCGATGAAGCTCTACCTTCTCGAGCATCGCGTGTATCTTCCCATGGTCGGCATCGCGCTCGCGGCCGCCGCGACGCTCGCGTACGCCGCATCGCGTAGCCGCGCGGCGCTTTCAGCCGGCTTTGCCGTCGTCGCAGTCCTCGCGATCCTCGCGTGGACGCGCGTCCCCGTCTTCCGGGATCCGGTCTCCTTCTGGACGGCGGGCGCGGCGAACGCGCCGCTCTCCGGATACGCCCATGACGAGCTCGGCTACGTCCTCACCCAGGCAGGCCGCGACGAGGAGGCCATCGTGGCGTTCCGGAAGGCGCTCCGCATCGATCCGCGATTAGATTCGAGCCGTTACAAGCTCGCGCTCGCGCTCGAGCGGAGCGGGCGCACGGGCGAGGCGCTCGCCGAGATCGAGGAGCTCCTGAGACTGCACCCCCGCTCCGTCGATGCCTGGAACGTCCTCGGCGTCCTTCGCAAGCGCTCCGGCGACCTGGAAGGCGCCCGGACGGCGCTCGGCCACGGGATCGAGATCGCACCCGAGAACCGGGCACTCCTCGCCAACCTGGCGAACGTCCACGAAAGTCTCGGCGCGCATGACGAGGCGGTGGACACGCTCCGGACTCTCGTCCGCGTGGAGCCCGGCGCGACCGCGGCGTGGGAGCAGCTCGGACGCGAGCTCTATAATGCCCGTCGCTACGGGGAGGCCGTCGATGCGTTCCGCCGCGCCCTGTCCCTCGGCACGGCGGACGCGCTCGTGCGGGTGGACCTCGCGTATGCGCTCCTCCGGTCCGGTAAGCGGGACGAAGCGGTCGCCGAAGCGCGATCGGCGCTCGAGAAGAGCGGCGGGTCGCCAGAAGTCGCCCGCCGCCTCGAAAACGTCGGCCTCCTCGAGGCCGCGCGCGCGAAGGGCTCGTGAAGGCTGTCGCGGAGATGCGGCGAGGCACGTCCTCGTCCCGACCAAGCCGCCGGCACAGGAGTGCGGCATCCGTCAGAAGCGCATCTCCAAGGCGAGGCCCTTCGCTCCCTGTCGTCGGTCGGCGTAAGGCCGGAGCCACTCCCCCCCGATTCTCGGCGCCCCGTTCGGGGCGACGGACCGTCCGACCCCCGGTTACGCCATTCGGCGTGGGTCCGAGCATCGATGAAAGCGCGTCGGCTGCGCTCGCGAGAGGCGGGTGGCGTAAATCGATTCCTTGTTGGCGCCGCGGGTCACGCCGGGATAGCTGCCCAGTTGCACCTGGGACGGTGCGTCGTAGCCTCCGTGGCACACCAGGCAGCGGTTATCGAGCACGACTTTCACATCGTGCCACGGCATCCCCGAGGCATCGCCGATCCGGTTCGATCGTAGCGCGCGGGATCCGGCGCATTTCGCATTCAGGGACAGACCACTATTGTCTGGTATTGTCGAGTGAGTTGTCTTCGATACCTGCGATCGGTTCTAGCTTGTCCAATCGAGGCGCCCCCGCTGCTCCTCCCGCAGCGCCAGCGGATCAACCGCCAGCTCAAAAAACGTCACCTCCGGCGGCACGGTTTCGTCACCTTGGACTCATGAACGGTTCGCATGTTCTCCCCGGGGGCCTTGCTGCTACAATATCTATATTAAACGTTTTTTCGATGCTCTATTTCCCTTTACATAAGGGTAAGCGCGCTGGCATCACACGCTGTATGTACTCTCGGCATTCCGAGCTCGCCGAGCATCGCACGCAGCGCGATCCCGGCCCGCACGCCTCCCAAGGCTTCGGTCGAGTAGCAGACCATCGCCCGGCTCCGACGATGAACGCCGCCCCCCGCCGAGGCCGTACCAATTGACCCAGGTGCCAAACGGGATTTCAGTGAACCTCAATCATTAGTTCCTCAGAGCACCATGCCGGACACCTTCAAACGGCCCTTCCGGAGCGCCCGCACCTTCATGATGTAGAAGATGACAGGGGTGATGATCAGCACGTGGATCGTCGAGGTGATCATCCCGCCGATGATCGGTGCCGCGATCGGCTGCATGACGTCCGAACCGACCCCGCTGCTCCACATGATCGGCACCAGCGATGCCATGACGACGCTCACCGTCATCAGCTTCGGCCGCAGCCGGAGCACCGATCCGCCGATCGTCGCTTCCAGGACGTCACGCTCGGTGATCTCGCCGCCTCGGTGAAGACGCTTGTCCAATG
>JALZID010000203.1 GCA_030860485.1 Pseudomonadota bacterium
CCTGGAACCAAAACCCGAAGCCGTTCATCTGGACGGCCACCGTAGGGCAGATCATCGAGAAGGTCGACCGGGCGCGGGTCAAGATGGAGCAGATCAAGCCCGGATCCACCCTGCCCCGAGGGAAAAACAAGAAGAGTTAATCTGTAAAGTTATTCAAGGGACACTACACTAGCTAGTCTGATCTTCTTGACCAGCGTGATGCGCAAGCTCTCAGCGCCGGCTGACGGCCACGTTGCCCTTGTGGAGCCCGGTGGTGTTTTCCCACCACCACCGGCCTTCGCGCTCCTGTTGGTAGGGCAGGACGGCGCGCGTGCATGGCTCGCGCCGATGCTCACGAATCCGTGCTCGTGGAGCTCGTTGTAGGGTACGTCGTTGCTACGGATGTAGTCCCAGGCCTCGCCGGCGGTCCAGTTCGCGAGCGGGTTGAACTTGACCAGGGCATGCCCGGGCGTCGAGAACGCCGCATCGCGCTCGACTACCGCGATGGTGGCGCGTCGCGAGGCTCTGGTCCTTACGCTGCCCGGTGACCCAGGCGTCGAGCGACTGGAGCCGGCGGCGCAGCGGCCGGACCTTGCGGATCCCGCAGCACTCCTGGTGTCCGTCCTGGTAGAAGCTGAACAGGCCCTTCTCGCGGACCAGGCGCTCGACGGCCATGGCGTCCGGGGACAGGGCTTCGCAACGGATCGCATAGCGCTCCCAGGGGGCCCCGGAGACAAGCGGCGATGGGTTTCCGGTTAAGCGCTGAAGAGCCGCAGCGACTCTCCTGACGGGACCGGGGTGTTCCTGGTGGTCCAAGGCACCCACCTCGCCAACTCGCACGGCCTGGCCATGTCGTTCCCTATTGGCCTTTGATGGGAGCCCATGGGCTGTCGCTGCCTTCCTAAGGCATGACAACCGCCGCCGCGGCGCTTCCGGTGTTCGGTCGACTGCATGGTTAGGCAACACACATTGGGCTCTGTGCATCTGCAAGGAACTCGGCTGGTGTGACGGGCTCAACGCCGCTCGCTTGATGAACCTGCGATCTTCGCGAAAGTATGGTACGCGCGTCTACCGTGATGAAAAAGCGAAGACGGTTTCGCGCTGCCACGAAAATGTGTGATTGATCATTCACATCGGGAAGAACCGCAACTAAGCGTTTGAAGAGCAATGGTGATGGATTCGCCGTCCCGAATCCGGCGGAGCCGAGCCGCGTCAAACCGCCAACGGCGGGGACCGGTATCGATAGCAGTGTTGAAAGTAGCGCTTGATGTGGTGTCCTATATCGCTCGGGTATAGCAGCTATCTCCTGATCCACCACATCTGACCGGACGAGATCGATCTTCTGATTCCTGTATGCGGAGATAATCGTTTCGAAAGCGGACTTCTCAGCCGCTTGCAACTCATTCTTGACGTAACCGCTAATCACGCATGTATCGAGATATGCACCCAAAGCTACACGGACGGAACGATTTGTCACCGTGGTGCCCAACGTTGAGTTAACCGGCGCCCGCGGGCGAGATGCTGGCCACCGGCACAGCGATGTTGATTGGCACGACGCTGAACGGAGGCACGCTCCCGGGCGTCCCCGTTGAACGCAATGTTAGAGATGACGCTTCACGCACGCCGCAACTCTCGCTCAGCGAGGCGAATCACGGCGGCCAAGCGGCGAAAGACCCGTTCTCGAGGAATCGTTCGTGGATCCACAAAGATGTCGTACCCGCTCCCATACCTCAGGAGATGCTGCGAATAAAGCTGGCTGACCGTACGTAGCTCGTCCGTCAGCGCGGCACGCATTGGTCTTGTGCCGTAGGCAACCGATACTTCATTCGCCAACATGACAAGGTCATGGCCGATTGGTTTTCTGAGGCGACCGATGAAACGATCGTAGTCACGTAGCAGCAGAAGTCCTTTCAGCGTCACCTCGAAGCCTTGGCATAGCAGATGAAGCACGACATGGTCTGTATGTTCCGAGGAGCCCTGGCGACCGACGAGGATCGCAGCACCAACGAACGCCTTGCCCTTTGCGTACATTGAGGCGCCAACATGCTGCTTCCCGTGCCGGGCCAGAAAACCGTGCGCGCTCGCTGCGACGATTTTCGTCATCTGTAACGCCCCGCATCACCTGCCGGGGCGGAAACGGGCGAAGCCCGCTGTAGCTGGTCAGGTGCATGCGGTTGTTATGCGGCATTTGCTTAACGCGGTGTCTGAGTGTCCTCATTCGACCCAAAGCGGTCATGGCGAAATCTTCAATGGTTTCGTAAAGATCCTCTGGATGCCTGCGTCGAGCATGCACGGCATCGGCTCACTATCGTCGCGCTCCTACTCGTTGAAACGTTGCTTGCGGAGCGCGATTTCCTCGTCCGCCCGCTGACGATCCGCGGTAATCATCTGGTTCAATCCTTCCATGTACCAAGCCGCGAATTCTCTGATTTTGTCGCATGGATCGTTCAACCAATCCTGCATCTCCACTTTCTTTCGCTCATACGCCTCGGCGAATCCATACGCCCCGCTGACGACGCCGGTCTTTTGGAGGGCGAGGGATACCTCCGAGCGAAACTGGGAATCCGTAGGCACTTTCTTCACAATCGCTTTGCAGACGCTATGAATGACCGTTTGTCCTTCGTAATTCCTCAAAACAGCCAAGACAAACTCTAGGTTCTCATCGCCCCCTTCCTCAACAAGGTTGAGCAATTCATTCTCGAATTCCGGAGAGAACTGAGCGAATATCGTCTTGAGGAGGTGAGCGCCACGGAAGACAAACATTCCAAAGTCGCCATCGTATTGTGCTCGCACGATGCGGACCGCCTCCTTAGGAATTGCGGCGAGCGGCCCGTTTAGCTTGTGCAATGTGAACGGGATCGCATCATAACTCTTATGCTTCTTCTTGCCTGCCTCTTCAGCGGAAAGTCGCTGGCAGAGGAACTTGAGAACCTTTTGCGGCATCGGTTGCGCAATCACGTAGAGGATCTCCTCAGCGTGATAGTCTATCTTTTCGAGAGCCATCAGATTTCGTAAGATGAGATCGGTGCCGTGATCATTCAAGTTGGCAATGACCACGCGCGCCTCGCGGCGGAACCATAGGTCGAAAATCCACTGCGGGCTTCCGCGATCAGTCAATATCTCAAGCGCCGGCATGAACAAATCATTAACGATCGAGTCATCGTCCCGATAGTTGGAAGCAGCCACCGTCATAACTAAAGCAACAGTCTGCAGCTCATTCAACTCTGTGGCTCTATTCAACAGACGCTTTACCAACGCACGATCGAGGGTAGGGCAATCCAAGAACTGTTTCGTGCTTGCATACAGGTATCGCCCCGCCTTAATCCATTCATTCAGAATCTCTCGAAGCGCAGGCTGCTCCGGACCACTCCAAAGTCCGCGCAGGAGGGGTATAAGGAACCCCGCGATCTTGTCTGAGTCTTCGGAGATGAGCTCGAGCGCGAGCTTGGGTTGGGTTTTCGCAAACGTCTCCAAGAAGTAGTAAAAAATCGGAAACGTGGCCAGATCCTCGGATTCAGTTTTGGCGTACGAAAATATCCGGTCGCGCCATAAGGCAAAACTGTCGGGTGTGATGCTATTTGCGAACTCCGTCGCCTTGTCCTTTCGGAACTTGTCCGTTTCCTCCCAATAGCTGTCATTCTTGCGCAATTGCTCCCAGCTCAAGAAGATGCCTTCAAACCCAATGAGCGTCTTATAGATCTGGTACTCGTCGTTCGCCGCGATGGCCTTTTCAATTGCAAGCGCATAGCGTTGTACTTGCTCGTTGGGAGCGTGATAGTAGATCCAGTAGGAGAGCGATTCGATTTTCTGGACAATCGGAAATTCGGCCGTGCCAACAAGGCTTCCATAAAACTCCAGGACGTCTTGACTGTTCCGCACGATCATTGCGGCTACATCTTCTCCGCCGATTGGAGCGCGGTGTGGGCGGGTGGCGTCGTTCAGCACGCCAATGACCGACAGCTTCTGTGGAGTTCCCTGTACTAGGGCGTAAAGCCGTTTCAAGAGTCGGATGGTATCGCTGCGAATATCGGCCACGCCGCCATCCGTCGGGATAGCGCCGTGAGAAATGGTGACGGCTGTTGAACTCCAACGCGTACCTTCTATGGTCGGTGTCAGCAGGCTTTCCGCGATTCCGAGGACAGCACGCTGGTATTCGACTAGCGCCTCACTGCCAAGTCCCAATAGCAGATCCAACACCTTTTTCTGGGGGTATCCGCCAATGCCGCTTTTGCGATCAGGTCCATAGAAAACATCGAGGTCATACGCAGCAATAGTCTTTAGCCCATCAATGTGTCAGCCAAACCGGTGAGAGCCTTTATGCGTAGATCAAAATCCATGGCCTAGTCGCCGCCGGTGATGAGTTGAATGATTTCGGGCTCCACCGCGACCTTCGCTTGGGCACCGGCTTCCTTGTTTCCTGGAACGTAGTGGTGTCCGGTATCCAGGATGATCTTTCCGAGCGCTAGTTGCTCAGCGACGTTTTTTGACACGGCGGTCGGAATGCCAGATCGTTCCAAGATGGTGTAAACCTGCTCCTTGGTGGGCGATCCCAGGTGGAATACCAGGCCGATAATTGTTGTACCCACCGTTCGAAACTGGGATTCTGCTTCAGTGAACGCGGCGGCCAGCGCGCCATCCGGCTGTACCTGTCCTTTCTTCGGAGGCACGTAAGCGGCATCCCGGGTTTTCACTGACTTCATGACCTTAGGCGCCTGCGCCGTGCCGTCAATATGGTCCAACGCTTCTTGGGTCGTTCGGAACACGGGGATATTCAGAACCTGTGCAAGAGCGTCTGCGAAGCGCTGGTCAATGCAGAGCGCTATCAGGCTCGAATGTGCGCGCTTCACGTCTATTGCAGCTTCGAGGATCCACGAATCCGGAATATCTTTCCTTCGCTTTGCGCGGTCCGTTATCGTCGGATTGAAGGGTAAACCGATCTCGAAATAGCGGCGCCAGGCCCTGTCCGCGTGGTCGGCGCCAAGCGGGACTACAGTGATGTGATTGTCCTTTGCGAACGCAGTCATTACCTCATGGGATCGGGCTTCAATCTCGGCTTTATCCCATAGCTCATTCCCGGGGAAGGAAGACCCCGCAGGATGAAATTGTCCGGTTGTTCCCGTCGAAGCGTATCGAAGTCACTTCGCAGCTTCAAAACTTGTGAGCTAGCTCTCTCAAGGAATTGGGTTCGACGTTCTTCCCAGGCGATATGGGAGACAAAGAGCTTGAGGAGGTGTGATTTCGAGTACTCCACCAACTTCTGGAAGTCGGGGTGATCAAATCCCACTTCCCGCATGTAGGAAGTGTCCAAAAAAACGGGGACTATCTTGGTCGCCATCGCAAAACGGAGTAGTTATTGACCATTGGAAGTTCACTGAACCGCAACTCTTTCTCTGTTAGTCCCGTACTTTGCACGCCGGGCGCTCCGGGCGAGCTACGGCGACCGCCGAGCTCACAAGCCAAGCTGGGCAAGCACCACCGCCGGATCGTTGTAGTCAAAGTCGATAGGCCGGTAGCCCCTAGGATCGTCCAGGATCAAGCTCGGGAAACCGCGTCCACCGAGGGTCCTGCTGAATTCGATTTGCCGGAGTAGCTCCGCCTGTGTCGAGGGGTCGTTCAGCGCTAGGGCGAAGCGCTCGCGGTCGAGACCGATCGCGTCCCCCAACGCGATCAGGGTCTCGTCGTCCGAGGGGTTGCGGGCATCAAGGTAATAGGCCCGCTGGATCGCCTCGATCATAGGTTCCTCGAACTCCCGCCCTTGCGCGATCGCCGCGATCACCGCACGGCAGGCGGGGTAGGTGGACCGCCTGGGACGGCAGCGATTCCAGAACTCGAAGTTAAACTTCGTGCCCGGGACCGCGCGCTCGATGCCGCGCCAGGTGTCCTGGATATACGTTCGCATCGCCTCGGGCATAGGCTGGCGGGTATCCGGAGCGAGCCCGCCCAGGACGCGCTTTGGGGTGATGTCTTTCGGAAGCCGGCGCCGGATCGCCGTCCAGGCCGGCCGAAAAGCCCAGCACCAACTGCACATCGGATCATGGACGTAATACAGCTTCACAGGGGAGGCCGGGCGGAGCGGCTCTGGCTTTTCTTCGTCGCCCGAACCTACCTTGTTCGCGGTGTTCACCGAAAGAGCCCTTGATCCCAGCCGTGGCCCACAGGGGGATGAAGGCCGGGGATATGGCTCCGTCACCTCGGCTCGGCATCGGAGCGACAGGGTGCGCTCGCCATCGTAGTGAGCTGGCGCGCGAACAGGCAGCAGCAATTGGGCGGGCTAAGGTGCTAGAGAAAATCCAGATCCGGGTTCTGCCGCATCATCTCGGTGGTCTCCTCTTCCTGGCGCGGGTCCTGGCCCAGGACCTCTTTGAGGAAACGGAAGAACGAGGTGTAGATGCGTTCGCCGCCGGTGTCGTCCTCGACGATGAAGAACGGGGCCCAGTCTACGTTGTACTTGCCGGCGAGCTGCATGCCCTCGCTGTCGGGGTCGCGCTCATCGGCGACGACCACGCGGTCGATGCGGGCCAGGAGCTGAGATCGCTCCAGCCGGTCGACGACCTCGGCACACTTGCGGCACGGGCTGCCGTCGGCCTTGATCTTCTTGACCAGCGTGATGCGCAAGCTCTCAGCGCCGGCCGATGGCCACGTTCGCCTTGTGGAGCCCGCACTCCTTGTCGGTGGCGTCTTCCCACCACCACCGGCCTTCGCGCTCCTGCTGGTAGGGCAGGACGGCGCGCGTGCAAGGCTCGCAGCCGATGCTCACGAAGCCGCGCTCGTGGAGCTCGTTGTAGGGTACGTCGTTCGTGCGGATGTAGTCCCAGACCTCCGCGGCGGTCCAGTTCGCGAGCGGGTTGAACTTGACCAGGGCATGCCCGGGCGTCGAGAACGCCCCATCGCGCTCGACCACCGCGATGGTGGCGCGCGTCGCGAGGCTCTGGTCCTTGCGTTGCCCGGTGACCCAGGCGTCGAGCGACTGGAGCCGGCGGCGTAGCGGCCCGACCTTGCGGATCCCGCAGCACTCCTGGTGTCCGTCCTGGTAGAAGCTGAACAGGCCCTTCTCGCGGACCAGGCGCTCGACGGCCATGGCGTCCGGGGACAGGGCCTCGAAGCGGATCGGATAGCGCTCCCGCACGCGATCCAGGAACCGATAGGTCTCGGGGTGCAGGCGCCCGGTGTCCAAGGAAAACACCCGCACATCGGACTGGATGCGGCTCGCCATGTCCACGAGCACCACGTCCTCGGCCCCACTGAAAGAGATCGCGACGTTGTCGAAGGACTCGAGCGCCAGGCGCAGGATGTCCTCGGGGGTCTTGCTGCTGTATTGGTTTGCTAATGCATGTATGTCCACGGCCCGCCCTTCCTATGCTCCTCTTATGGTTGAAATTATCGGCGCCGATCGGCGCCCCGGGTTCTGCCGAAGGTGGCAGGGTTTGGGAGTATAGCAGGTTGGGCGCAACATGAATCAGCGAAAAACGTTTTCTCTGAATTATCTCTTATACTTACTTTTTCTATTGTTATAATTCTTTGACGTCCTGTAGCTCGTAATTCAACATTTCGCCCCCCCTTTCAACACGCGACCACCCGGTATCGATCGGCGGCGGGCCAAGCGCAGCGCCCTCTGAGGCAGCAACGCTCGCAATCGGGCCGGGTGCGGCAGATCCCCTTGGCGTGATGCACGATGAGGGCGTGGTACTCCTGGTAGAGCGGGACGTCCGGGCCCAGGAAGCGTTCGATCCTCGCCCGCAATGCCTCGTAGTCCTCATGGCCGTCGATCCATCCGAGGCGCGCGAATAGGCGCCGGCTGTACGCGTCGATCACGAACACCGGTCGGTCGAGGGCGTAGAGCAGGATGTCGTCGGCCGTCTCAGGGCCGATCCCGTGGACCGCGAGCAGTTCGGCGCGGATCGTCTCGGTGTCACGCGTCTCTAGTGTCGCCATACCGCCCCGCTCCAGATACCACCGGCATAGGCTCCGCAGCCGTTCGGCCTTGACCCGGAAATACCCCGATGGCCGGAGGGTTTCGGCCAGATCGGGGGACGGGAGGGCGAGGATGCGTTGGGGGTCTAGCGCTCCCCCTGCCCGAAGGCCGGCGATGGCCCGTTCGACATTCGACCAAGCGGTGTTCTGAGTGAGCACCGCCCCCACCATGACCTCAAACGGTGTCTCGGCCGGCCACCATGCCTGGAGGCCGTAGTGAGCGAACAGGCGGCGAAAGACCGCGGGCAGCGTCCGCCCATTCATCACGCCGCGGAAGGGGGTTGCGGGGGTTTTCACGCCCGAGGGCGGCGGGGTTTGCGCGGGGTGGTGGCGCCCTCAGCCTGCCTCACAGAAATGGGAGGGCGGCCACGGGGGGCCGCCCCTACGGCGTTGGTGGCGCGGTGGATGCGGGGAGTCGCGCCGGCCGGCTTGAGAGGGTAGTCACGGGGGGCCGGCCCTACGGGGTAGCCACATAGGTTTTGGAGGGCCTGGACCTCTTTCTTGCGGAGCTCCCACCACTCGCCGGTGCGCCGTTCGCGCGGCAGGGCGATGGGGCCGAAGCGCAGCCGCATGAGCCGGCTCACCGTCACGCCCTGCGATTCCCACAGGCGCCTGACCAGGCGGTTGCGGCCTTCCTTCAGGATCACGCTGTACCAGTGGTTGGCGCCTGCCCCGCCCATGACGGCGATGGACTCGAAGCGCGCCGGTCCGTCTTCGAGCCTTATCCCGGCGCGCAGGCGATCGACGACCCGGCCATCCACCGCGCCGAGCACGCGCACGGCGTACTCGCGCTCGATGCCGGTCCCGGGATGCATCAGGCGATGCGCCAGGGCGCCATCGTTGGTCCAGAGGAGCAGGCCGCCGGTATTGAAGTCCAAGCGCCCGACGTGTACCCAGCGCCCCGAGAGCTCGCCGGGCAGCGCGTCGAAGACGGTCGGCCGGTCCAACTCGTCCCGGCGCGTACACATCACCCCGGCCGGCTTGTAATACCCCCATACCCGTGTCCGCTCCGCGCCAGAGAGCGCTTTCGCCGGCAGGCGCTTGCCATCCACCTGGACGCGATCGCCGGACACGACGCGGTCGCCGAGCCGTGCCATGCGCTCGTTGATAAAGACCCGGCCGGCCGTGATCCAGCCCTCGATGGCGCGGCGCGAGCCGAGCCCGGCGCGCGCCAGGACCTTCTGGATTCGTTCTCGACGCATGGGTTCGAGAGGAACAGGCTCGGGGGCGATCGTCATGAGCGGCTCGGGGTGATCCACTGTGCGGCGCCTGTCGTCCCGGAGGACGCTCCTCCCTCCGCCACCTCGGCGACCACCTCGCAGAGCTCCATCTCCCCCTGTGCCGCGGCCGGCTCGGACGGCGTGACCTGTTCCGGGGCCTCGATCGGCCGCATCTCGGGGAGGGGCGGTAGCTCGGACAGGGTCCTGAGGTTGAAGTAATCGAGGAACTTCAGGGTGGTGGCGTACACGGCCGGCCGGCCCGGCACCTCACGGTGCCCCACGACCCGGATCCACTCCCGCTCGAGCAGGGTCTTCAGCATCCCGGTGCTAAGCGCGACACCGCGCAGGTCCTCGATGTCCCCGCGCGTGACCGGCTGGCGATAGGCGATGATCGCGAGGGTCTCGAGAAGCGCGCGTGAATAGCGCGGCGGCTTCTCTTCCCACAATCGGTTGAGCCATGGGGCGAGATCCGTCCGCGCCTGGAACCTGAAGCCCTGGGCGACCTCCCGGAGCTCGATGCCGCGCCCGGCATAGTCCTCCCGGAGCACCGCGATCGCCTGCTCGACCTGGTCGCGGATCCCGTCATCGTCGCCGACGAGGGCCGCGAGGCGGTCCACGCCGAGCGGCTCTCCGGCCACCATGAGGGCTGCCTCGACGATCGGCTTGATCTCTTCTGGCCTCATGCCGCCGCCTTGACGTAGATCGGACCCTGGGGCCCGCTCTGCACGACCTCGATGAGCGATTCCCGCAGCAGCTCCAGGATGGCCAGAAAGGCCACCACCACGCCCCGGCGCCCCTCCTCGACGGTGAAGAGCTGCGTGAACGCGGTGTAGGGGGCCTCGGCGAGCCGGCCGAGCACCAGCACCATGCGCTCGCGTACCGAGAGCGGCTCGCGGGTGATGTGGTGATGGGCGTAGCGCTCGGCCGCGAGCAGGACTTCGACATACGCCCGCCCCAGGGCCGCCAGCCCGACCACGGGCTCGGGCCGCCGCACCTGCCGTGCGGGGAATGCCACCACTACCGGATGGACCTCGCGCTCCAGCCTCGGCAGGGCATCGATCCCGGCCGCGGCGTCCTTGTAGCGCTCGTACTCCTGGAGCCGCCGGATCAGCTCGGCGCGCGGATCGGCCTCGGGCTCCGCCACGGCCGCGGGCCGCGGCAACAGCATGCGCGACTTGATCTCGGCCAGCACCGCGGCCATCACCAGGTACTCGGCCGCCAGGTCCAGCCTGAGACCCTGCATCAGATCGATATAGGCCATGTACTGCTCCGTGACCTCTGCGATGGGGATGTCGAGGATGTCGAGGTTGTGGCGCCGGATGAGGTACAGGAGCAGATCCAGGGGGCCCTCGAAGGCCTCCAGGATCACCTCCAGCGCATCCGGTGGGATGTACAGATCGTGCGGGAGCTCGGTGATCGGTCGCCCGCGGAACATGGCGATGGGAGCGCTCGTCTCGGAGCTCGCCTCTGGCGTCGTGTCTGGGACCGTGTGGGAGACCACCGGGTCCGGCGGGGTCGTCGAATGCATCACACAGAGTTTGTCAAAAAATCGTCGCGAGCCCAGGTAGGTTTTTTCACAAACTCTCAGGCCGCGGCGGAGGTCAGCGGTAGACGAGGCCCATGGCCTCCCGGACCTCGTCCATGGTCTCGCGCGCCACATCGCGAGCGGCCTCGCAACCGTCGGCGATGATCGCGCGCACGGCGTCAGCATCGCGCTCCAGATCGAGGGCGCGCTCCCGGATCGGGGCCAGCTCCGCGAGCACCGCGTCGATGACGGGCTGCTTGCAGTCCAGGCAGCCGATCCCGGCGCCCCGGCAGCCTACCTGGACCCAGCTCCGTATCTCGGCGCTGGAGTACACCTGGTGAAACTTCCAAACCGGACACTTCTCGGGCTCGCCGGGGTCCTGGCGACGCACGCGCGCCGGATCGGTGGGCATGGTCCTGAGCTTCTGGGTGATCACCTCGGGTGCTTCGCGCAGGCCGATGGTGTTGCCGTAAGACTTGGACATCTTCTCGCCGTCGAGGCCCGGCATGCGCGCCTCGGGGGCTAGCAGCGCTTCGGGTTCGGGCAGGATGGTCCGGCCCGAGCCTTCTAGATAGCCGAGGAGCCGCTCGCGGTCGGTGAGCGCGATGTTGTGTTGCGAGTCCAGGAAGGCGCGCGCCGTCGCCAGGGCCTCGGCATCGCCCTGCTCCTGATAGCGTTTGCGCAGGTCGAAGTACAGCTTCGCGGCCTTCTTGCCCATCTTGCGGGCCGCGGCCTCGGCCTTGTCCTGAAACCCCGGCTCACGGCCGTAGAGGTGGTTGAAGCGGCGCGCTACCTCGCGCGCCAGCTCGACATGCGGCACCTGGTCGTCCCCGACCGGCACCTGCCCGGCCTTGTAGATCAAGATATCCGCGGCCTGCAGGAGCGGATAGCCGAGAAAGCCGTAGGTCGAGAGGTCCTTCTCGGCCAGTTTTTCCTGTTGATCCTTGTAGGTCGGGACGCGCTCCAACCAGCCGAGCGGCGTCATCATAGACAGGAGCAGGCACAGCTCGGCGTGCTCGGGGATGCGCGATTGGACGAACAGCGTCGCCTCGCCCGGATTGATGCCGACCGCCAGCCAGTCCACCACCATCTCGTAGGCCGAGTCGGCGATGATCTCGGGCGCGCCGTACTCGGTCGTGAGCGCGTGCCAGTCGGCGACGAAGAAGAAGCAGTCGTACTCGTGCTGGAGCGTCAACCAGTTCTTGAGCACGCCGTGATAGTGCCCGAGGTGCAGCATCCCGGTGGGACGCATGCCCGAGAGGATGCGGCGGTCGTAGGTCGCGCTCATCTCCGGGATCCGGCGCGCCCGCGGGGCTCAGCCACTGAGGAGGGTCTGCATCACCCACCCGATCACGTCCATGGTCGGCTTCATGAGCCGATCCAGCGCGCCCGAGAAGATAAGGACCAGGAGGATGATGAGCCCGTAAGGCTCGATCCGCCCGTATTGCAAGGCCATATCGTGGGGCAACAGCGCCGACACCACACGGCTGCCGTCCAGCGGGGGTACCGGCAGGAGGTTCAGTGCGATGAGCACGGCGTTGATCATGATCCCCGCGAGCCCGGTGGCCATGAAGTAGTCCTGGCCGTACGACAGGCCGAACTTGGCCACGGCGGCCCAGGCGAGCAGCATGACGACATTCGCCAGGGGTCCGGCGAGCGCGACCAGCGCCATGTCGCGGCGCGGGTTGCGGAGGTTGTCCCAGTTCACGGGTACGGGCTTGGCCCAGCCGAACACGATACCGGCGAGCGTATACAGTAGGCCCGGCACCAGCACGGTACCGACCGGGTCCACGTGCTTCAAGGGGTTGAAGGACAACCGTCCGAGCTTCCCCGCGGTGTCGTCGCCCAGCTCGCGCGCCACCCATCCGTGCGCGACCTCGTGCAGGGTGACAGCCAAGAGCACCGGCGGCGTCCAGACCACGAGGGTCTGGATCAAGGACATTTCGGCCATGAAAGGTTTCGCGGTTTGGGGATTTAGAGATGGGGGATGTCGGGTTCGGGTAGAGGGCGGGCACGGGTTACGCGCTATTCTAAACCGGCGCGCGCCCCATCGCTCGCTCCGCCCGCCACCGCACCGCGGGCATCGCAGTCACATGCTGGACCACCCGCCATTCTTCCCCCGCCCCGGGCTCGCTGAATAGTGTGTACCCGGGGATTCCGCTATGATGGCTCCCCACTTCGCGCCGCCCTGGAGCGCCCCCGCACGCCGATGGCCCTATACCCATGAAGGTCCTGCTCGACTTCTTCCCCATCCTGGTGTTCTTCGTGGTTTTCAAGCTGGCGGACGATCCGCACCAGGGGGTCATGCTGGCGACCGGGGCGGCCATCGCCGCGACCGTCATCCAGGTCGGCTTCACCTACTGGAAGGACCGTCGGGTCGAGCGTCTCACCCTCGTGACCCTGGCCCTCATCGTGGTCCTCGGGGGCTTGACCTTGGCCTTTCAGGACGAGCGCTTCATCAAATGGAAACCGACGGCCGTCAACTGGCTGTTCGCGGTGGTGTTTCTGGGCAGCGACTACCTCGGGGCCAAGAACCTGGTGCGGCGCATGATGGAGCACAACGTGAACCTGCCGGACGCGGCCTGGGTGCGCCTGAACCGCGGCTGGGTGGCGTTCTTCGCGGCCATGGGTGCCGCCAATCTGTACGTGGCCTTCAACTTCGAGACCAAGGTGTGGGTCAATTTCAAGCTCTTCGGGCTCGTGGGCCTCACGCTCCTGTTCGTGCTAGGCCAGGTGCTGTATCTGATGCGGCACGCCGGAGAGGTGGGGGGCCCGGAAGGTGGTTAACAAGCGGCAGGGCTGATGTTCTACGCGATACTGTGCGTCGACGTCGATGACAGCCTGGCGTTGCGCGCCGAGACGCGCCCGGCCCACATCGCCCGTCTGCAAGCGCTCCGAGACCAGGGCCGCCTGCTCCTGGCCGGCCCACACCCGGCGATCGACAGCCCCGACCCCGGACCGGCGGGGTTCACCGGCAGCCTCATCGTCGCCGAGTTCGAGTCGCTCGAAGAGGCGCGGGCCTTTGCGGACGCGGATCCCTACGTCACGGCAGGGGTCTACGAGTCCGTCACGGTCAAGCCCTTCAAGAAGGTCCTTCCGTAGATGGAGGCCTTGATGGGGGCGGAAGACCGGGTCGCCCGGATCCGCGCGCGCCTCACCGAGGTCCTGGCGCCCTCGGCCCTCGAGATCATCGACGACAGTCCTCTGCACGCCGGCCATGCCGGGGCCGCGGGCGGCGGGCATTACCGGGTACGCATCGTGTCCGCCCGATTCGCCGGACAGAGCCCCATCGAGCGGCATCGTGCCATCTACCAGGCGCTCGGCGATCTCATGGGCGGCGAGGTCCATGCCTTGAGCCTCCGGGCGCTCGCGCCCGATGAAGATTGATGTCGGCGGCGCCGCGTCGGGGTGGCCCGGGGTCACGCCTCGACGGCATCGCCTGGCGCTCCCGGGACCGAGGCTCCTGCCTCTATCACGCCGATCGCGCCGAGGTCATGGCACAGTTGCCCGAGGGCTCGATCGACTGCATCTGGACCGATCCGCCCTATCTCTTATCCAACGACGGCACTACTTGCGTGGCCGGGCGCCGCGTCTCGGTCAACAAGGGCGAGTGGGACCGGAGCCGCGGCCTCGCCGCCGACCATGAGTGATGATCAATGTTCTATTTAAGATGTTATTGACAGAACGGATTAATAATCGAGCTGTTACATCTGCCCGACCGGTGGAAGGTCAATCCCGACTCGGAAAAACCGGGTATCGGTCTATCATGGCATCCTTGCCCAAATTGAATGAACCCGGCTTATTAGGACTCTGAACATGGCTGGAAAGGCAAAAGCGGTTGAGTCAGGGACAGACCTTAGAAACCAGGTAGCCGCGCTTGGGGTCGAACTCGGACTTGAGGCCTCCATTGAACTTGAGGCCGCAGAATTTCCGGAGCAAAGCGTCGAATCGATGTGGTACTCCGGCATCCAGGAACGCGGACGAGCTTGGGTATCGAATGCAAATATCAGCGAACTCAGGGCAGCGCTGAGGACAAGATTGCAGGCATCATTGAGGATATCCGAGTCTGGCCCATTCGTGGAATCGTGGTTTTTTCGGGAGCCGGATTTTCGCCAAATATAAGGGCCTATCTAATATCAACCGGGTGCGCCGTCGATTTCAAGGATGCGAAGAAGTGGCTTGAACTCTATTTTGGATGTGTAACGGATGAGTTCCTTTAGAGAACCTCCTCCCCGTCCGTTCCTAAAGTGGGTTGGGGGGAAGAGACAGCTATTGCCAGAACTGCTGAAAACGGTTGAAGCTGCCCAGCCGTATCGCCACTACCATGAACCGTTCCTTGGTGGTGGCGCGTTGTTTTTTGCTCTAGCGCGAACCGGACGGCTCAGGGAGACATCTTATCTCTCCGATGTCAATCAGAATCTCACCGAAGCTTACATCGGGCTGCGTGATGAAACTGAAGTTGTCATAGAGCTCCTCAAGAAACACCGGGCCAAGCATACCGAGAAGTACTATTATAAGGTCCGCGGCCGTGTACCTCACACCTTAGCAGAACGGGCAGCTCGACTAATTTACCTCAATAAGACGTGCTATAACGGTCTATATCGGGAAAACAGTAAAGGACAATTCAATGCTCCGTTCGGTCGTTATAAGAACCCGCTTATCTGCGATGAAGAAAATCTGCGTGCGGTGGCAAAGGCGCTCTCAGGCGTAAACATTGCGACCAAGGGGTTTGCCTTGGTCCTCGGATCGGCAAAGCGTGGGGATCTCGTGTATTTTGACCCGCCGTACCATCCTGTCTCCGAAACGGCCAGCTTCACCGCCTACTCAAGGGGTGGGTTTCCAGAGAGGGCGCAGCGGGAATTGAGGGACATTTGTGCGAGGCTCACGAAGCGTGGCGTAAAAACCATACTTTCAAACTCGATGACCGATTTTACCCGCACCCTGTATAAGGACTATTTTTTTTACCGGGTGTTTGCGAAGCGTGTCGTGAATAGCAACGCAGAACGCCGAGGCAAGGTCCCGGAAGCGCTTATCACGAACTTCCGCCTATCGGTCGACGGGGATCGCATTCTGGAACAGCATATACCGCTTCCACACGATACCGATGGAGGTATTGAAAGAATTCAAGCGAGAGAATGGTTGATTAGGAACAATTATCAAGACGTCGGGAATCTGATCGATGAAGTGCTCGCGGAATGGAGGTCCCAAGGTAAGCTGACCCGAAGAAACTGGTGGGGAATCTTGGCGGGTGACACACATGGCAACCCCAGGACCGTAGCAGGGAGGACGTTTCCAATTTTGCGCTCAGCGCAACTTCGTCAGGGAGTGCCGGTGAGCTCCGCAGCCCTCTGCAGAGACCCGAAAGAAGAAATACCTCCCATCTGCGTGACGGCACGGTGGTCGCAAGAGTAGAGGTTGTTGCAATGGCAAACCTTTTATATTTGCCACTCGCCCGATTAGGAGTAAGTACGTCCCAGGCGCAGAGGCCGCTGACCAGCCATGCCAGAATCTCATGGCCACTGCTTCAGAAGCAAGGTTTGTAGGATTCACGTTGAATCGGAGACCACGAATGTCTGAGACCTTAGCATTAGGGATGAACGCCGTTGTCTGTTTCCGGGCTTCCATGCCCGCCTCTTACAAGTAACATAGCACCATCCCTGAGAAACCCGTGAAGGGGAGAAGCTAGGAATGGGTACAGAAGAAAACCAGACAGCAGTATTCAAATTCTTGCTAGACCACTTTCGGTCGCAAGAGCCCTTTACCAAGAACGAACTGGAAGACCATACGAATTGGCGCGGCCAAACTTTTTGTACCTATTGGTCTAAGCAGTACAAGCAACTTTTCGCAACTGTTGACGCAGATACCTTTCGCGTCAGCGAGGCATTTCGGCCCTATTCGACATGGGAAAGCTTTCGAAACCTCGTTACTCAAGTACGCCACGCCTCTTCCGAGTACACATCTCTGCTACACAACAATGTCATTGTGTACGGATTTGTCATGCCGCTGACAAACGAAGGTCACCTCCGTACTGCTCTCGACGCTTTGTTTTACAAGAATACTATCTTGTCCCGGCTGAAGACATTGGACCGGGTACGACTGGAAAAACGCTTTGCCAAGAGACAAGGAGAACAGGAGACAGACTATTTTAACCGGATGTGCAGCTGGGTTTCCGGGCGCTTCGGCGGCTATTCCATCAGCCATGTAAACGGCCGTTTCCTTGCCTCAAGCCTCCGTACGATGCAAGAAGCAGCCATGCTCCAAGAAGATGGTGGCCGCTATCTGGTTGATGAGACTACGGCTATTGTAAGGTTCATATTTTACTGCGGCGATCCTATCGTTAGGAGACCACCCTTATGGAGCCGGCATTTCGAAGACGATGAAGAGGCAGAAGACGGTAAAGAACCTCATGAAGCAAAGCTTGTGCGATGGTTTGTCGCTGCGCTGTTTGTACAAAGCATTACTCAGGTTGTCAACGGGGAAGATGCGATACGGATGGTAGAGAGCGGGATGCGACATCGCTTGCATATTTGGCGAATTGAGAAATGATTCCAAGGGCGAGGATGGCTAGTCAATTGTTTCGACCGGCAAGGAACAAGTGGTCCTCACGAGGGAAGTGTTTGTTTTTCGCGTGATCGATGATGAGTTGTGGAATGCTTTTTATGACCGGCACCTTGAGGTGCTTGCGAAGGAGATGGAAGCGGCCACGGGGCTGATTAAGCTGGAAGGCATCGGTCCAATCACAGCCACAGCGGTAGGCGACCGCCGGCGAGGGCAAGGCTTGCGTTTCTTCCTCATCCAGCGGTACGATTCCGGTTACCAGTGCGGTATCGAATTGATGAAAGGTCTGAAGATAACTAGAAGATGACTGGGCTTGTGCATATCCAAGGTTTTTGTCGCCTGGCGATCTTAAGTGCTGGGAAGCTTAAAACCTTAGAAAAGCTCTTCGATCCCTTCTCGGGACCGGGGCGACGGGGGTCGCGGCCTTGCTGCTCGACCGTCGTTTCACCGGTTGCGAGGCGGAGCGGAAGTTCATCGATATCGCGGTGCGCCGCCTGGTAGAGACCGATGTCCCCGACCCGTACCCGGAGTGACTCGTCGAGAGCGACCCTGGCGCTGGCAGAGGACCTGATCGCGCGGCCTTCGGTCTGCCCCGACGACGCTGGCTGCCAGCTACTCATCGCGGAGCGGCTCGCGGCCCTGGGATTTTCCGCCGAGCACCTGCGCTTCGGCCTCGTCGACAACCTGTGGGCCCGGCGCGGGACGGAAGGCCCGCTCCTGGTGCTGGCGGGCCACACCGATGTCGTGCCCCCGGGTCCCTTGTCCGCCTGGCACAGCGACCCCTTCGTGCCCGCGATCCGCGACGGGCGCCTCTATGGCCGCGGGGCGGCGGATATGAAAGGCGGGCTCGCGGCCATGGTCACGGCGGTGGAGAGGTTTCTCGCCCCAGACCCCGAGCCGCGCGCTTCGCTGGCGTTTCTCTTGACGAGCGATGAGGAAGGCCCGGCCATCGACGGCACGCGGCGGGTCATCGAGGTCCTCGGCGCGCGCGGCGAGCACATCGACTGGTGCCTCATCGGTGAGCCTAGCAGCGAGGAACGGCTGGGCGATGTCATCAAGGTGGGGCGGCGTGGCTCGTTGAGCGCCACGCTTCGAGTGGCCGGCACCCAGGGCCATGTCGCCTACCCGGAGCGCGTGGCCAACCCCATCCACCTGGCCCTGCCGGCCTTACACGCGCTCTGCACCACGCGCTGGGACGAAGGCAATGCCGCTTTTCCGCCCACCAGCCTGCAGATCACCGAGGTGCGGGCCGGGGTCGGTGCCGACAACGTCGTGCCCGGCGAGCTCACGGTCCGGTTCAACCTGCGCTATTCGACGGCTTCGAACCAACCGGGTCTGAAGCAGGCGATCACGGGCATCCTCGCCGGCCACGATCTGTCCTTCGATTGCGACTGGCGGCTCGCGGCCGAGCCCTTTCTGTCGCCGCCCGGCCGCCTGGTCGCGGCCGTGCAGGCGGCCGTGGCGGCCGTGCAGGGAACCTCCCCCAGGCGCTCGACCAGCGGCGGGACCTCCGACGGACGCTTCATCGCGCCGCACGGAACCGAGGTGGTCGAGCTCGGCCCCATCAACCGGACAATCCACCAGATCGACGAGCACGTCGCCGTGCGCGATCTCGATGTGCTCACCGCGATCTACGAGCGCGTGCTCGAAGATCTGCTGACCGACCGGTGATTCTTGCGACAGATGATTCTGGGCGACAGATGATTCCGGGCGCCAGCGTCCTGGACTGCCATCGCCCCCTGCGATTATGATGCGTCTCGTGACCGACCGGCTGCCTGTAGACGAGATCCTGACGCGCTTCGCGAGCCTCCTGCCGGAGGGGACGGCGGTGCTGCGGAAGGACCTCAAAAAGAACCTCAAATCCGCCCTGGGCGCGACCTTGTCGCGCCTGGATCTCGTGACCCGCGAGGAATTCGATGTCCAGGCGGCGCTCCTGTCGCGCACCCGGGCTCGGCTCGAAGCAATGGAGAAACGGCTCGCGGCCCTCGAAGAGGCGCTGCGAACGGCGCCTGTCCCACCCGTACGCTCGACGCCACGGCAAGCCTGAGCGTTTGTGAAAAAACCGTCGCGAGCAAAGGGAGGACGCAGCGCGAGAGATCCCGGAGCGCACTAGGTTAGGGCACGCGGGTCGTCCTTTCGCAGCGCGCGGCCTTGTCGATACCGCTACCGCCATCGCACCTATCGGTACCGGACTGCCCGTCCATCGTGTCTCTGCCTCTTTGGCCGAACAGCCGATCCCGGCCTGCGCCTCCCTTCAGGAGGTCGTTTCCCGCGTCACCGAACAGCTTGTCGTTGCCGCGATTGCCGGACAGCCTATCGCGACCCCGACCACCGCAGATGACGTCGTTCCCGTCGAGCCCGGCGATGTTGTCGTTGCCGGCCAGCCCATGAATGACATCATTGCCCGGGGTGCCGACAAGATGGTCGTTGCCATCGGTACCGACGATCGTCGCCTGGAGGCCGTTACACAGTGGTGGTGGAATCGGACACGTTACCGCGGGTGGTGGCGGAGGCGCGGGTGGTGGCGGAGGCGCGGGTGGCGGCGGAGGCGCGGGTGGCTGTAGCGGCGGAACCGCACTTAGCGCGGCGTCGGTCTGGATAAGCCCAAAACCGGTGCCGTAGTCGAAGCCGGTGTCGAACCCCGGCGTCGCCGGATCGTCCATGTCGACGGCCGTGGTTTTCAGAACGGCATAGATGTCATCCGGGTTAAACGATGGGTTCCGAGCCGCGATCAAGGCGGCGACCGCGGCGGCATGCGAGGCGGCGGCCGAGGTCCCGAAGAAGTTTGGAAAACAGGTCGCGTCCGGGTCACTCCCACCAAAGAATGTCGTGTCGGTCCCATCCGGAGCCGTGATGTCCGGCTGCTGGCGGATCTCCGGTGTGGCGAGCCGGTTCCCGGCGGTATCGAAGAGGATGGGGGTGCCCCCGGCTGAAGAGAAACTCTCGATGCGCGGCGGATTCGCGCTGAAAGCCGGAGTTTGCCGGTAATCAGCCGCGCCGACGCCGAGCCCTCCTAATGCGGCGCTATGGCCTCAGGAGGCGCCGGTCTTGGTATCGAACTCATCGATCGTGATGGCGCCGCTCCCGACGTTCACGAACTTCATCAACCCGGGGTTCGGTCCGGTGAATTTCAGGATGATCACGCCGAAGGTGGTGGCGGGACCGGTATTGGTAACGTCGAAGATCTCGACGGGGTCGTTTCCTTCGTTGAAGGCAGCGCTTGCGGTAAGGAGTCGGGTACAGGCCGCGTTGGTTAGAACGATGTCCATGTCGCTTGCCGAGCCCGGTGGTCCGCTTACCGAGAAGAAGGGCTGATCCCATTGGAAGATCAACTCCAGCGTCTGGCCCACCGGGATGGTGACCTGCTGGCAGGTATCGACACCGGTACCCGGATCGAAATCGTGCAGCTCTTCCGGCCCGCCGCCGAGGTCGATCGATTGGCCGCTCGGGCGGAAGGCGGACTCGTAGGCCTGGCGACCGTCGTTGCCGGCCGAGCTGAAATAGGCCACCCCCATCCCCTTAACCGTGTTCACCGCCTGCGCGATAATTCCGTCCTGGTAGAAGGGCTCGGCGAAGTAGATGATATCGTCGTTGATGATCTTCGCCCCGGCATTGGCGAGATCGATGATCCCCTGGGCGAAATTGGCCTGTCCGCCCTCTGCCGTATGGAAGGCTTGGGTGGTTCCGGGGGCGATATCGTGGATGATCTCCATCATGCCTCGCCCTTCGTCCGTGCGTCCATCGGCGCAGGGGCCTTCTTCCAAGACAGTGATCCCAGCGGGCAAATCACCGCTCGCGACGCCTGCCGCGGCGCCCCCGAGACAGTTGAAACTGTCCGACAGGGTGCCCACTATAACCCCCGCGCCGACCACGCCGAAGGTCATACGGGCGATGTCCGCGCGCATCGCGGCATCTCCCTGGCTCGTCACGGCGCCGACGTTCGTGGTCGCGTAGGCGGGACGGGCGAACTGCAATGAGGAGAGGTCCTCGAGCGCCGGGATCGCGGTCATGGGAAGGCGACCCGACACTAGGCGTCCGAACACGGTGACGTTCTCGGCGCCGAGCGCGCGGAGATCGGCGGCAAGGCTTTCGGGGTCGCCCGATGCGGCGGTATCGATGACGACAGCTCCCTCGGCGATGGGCGCGAGCGCGTTGCTCGACTTGAAGGCCGGGGCGGCCACTCCTTGCCCGTTCGTCCGCGTCAGATGTGCCTGGTACTCCGCGTGTAATGCCATGAGGTCGGCGCCCATCTTGGCCATGGCGGCCTTCGAGGGCGAGGTTCCGATCCCGAGAGTCTCGGCCCGGCGTATCACAGGAGGGACGGCGTCCTGGGCCGAGGTCGGTGGGGCGGTCACGCCAAGGACAACGGCCGCGAGCGCAAGTTTCAGGGTGCTTCTGGCCGTGACGCCGGTGCCGTGGACACCGTAGGCCGTGCCAGCGATATCCGCGTGCATCGCGGCGCCGCCCTAACCGCCCACGTCCTCGGCGTTCGTGGTCGCATAGGCAGGGCGAATGAACTGCAGCGAGGAGAGGTCCTGGAGCGCCGGGATCGCGGTGATGGGCAGGCGGCCCGACACCATTCGTCCGAACACCGTGACGTTCTCGGCGCCGAGCGCGCGCAGATCGGCGGCTAGAGCCTCGGGGTCGCCGGATGCCGTGGCATCGATGACGACGGATCCCCCGGCGACGGGCGCGAGCGCGTTGCTGGACTTGAAGGCCGGAGCGGACGCCCCTTGCCCGCTCGTGTACGTCAGGTGCGCCTGGTACTCCGCGTACAGGGCCAGGAGGTCCTGGCCCACCTTGGCCGTGGCGGCCTTCGAGGGCGAGGTGCCGATCCCGAACGTCTCGGCACCGCGCAGCTCGATCACGCGCTTCCCCGTGCCTTGGGCCGGGAGCGGCGGGGGGGGCCGAGCCGAGCACGATGGCCGCGAGCGCCAGGTAGAGGAGGTGTGGGGAACGCGTCTGTCTACGCTTGTTCATCATAAATCTCCTTATGATTCAAGGTGATTTCATTAGCATTGTCGCACCGGTCCCTGCAGGACAGGCGGCTCGCGCTGGAATCGATCGAGCCCGGTTCAGGGGGTAAGGCAGATCGCTCTCCGGAGTCGGAGACCCTGAACGTCGTCTGCCGTGCTTATACCATAGGCGGAATAGGCATCGGCCCTTGTTCGACAGCATCGTGGCACGGGCTTACGGGGGATGCGGCTCGGTGCCGGGGCGGGCGCATGACGTATGCAGCTACGGCCGGCGGTCCGGGCAGCGGGCGCCGCGACTGACACCGCTGCCCCCGGCCGCGTTGTTTTTAATCATTGCTGCCGCGGACCGTCAACGGTGCCACCACCGGGCCGATATCGGGGCCGTGCGCGCCTCCCACCCATCTCGATGATGCCCCGATGACATCGCGATCAGACTCCGGTCGGTAGTTCCAACCCTCCATGTCCGTCGCCGTCGTCTACAGCCGTGCCCAAGTCGGGATCGAGGCGCCGCTCGTGACCATCGAGGTGCACCTGTCGAACGGCCTGCCGGGGCTGTCCATCGTTGGCCTGCCCGAGGCGGCGGTGAAGGAGAGCAAGGACCGGGTCCGCAGCGCGCTGCTCAATTCCCAGTTCGAGTTTCCACTCCGACGCATCACCATCAACCTGGCGCCGGCCGATTTGCCCAAGGAAGGCGGGCGCTTCGATCTGGCCATCGCGCTGGGTGTCCTGGCCGCGTCCGGCCAGCTCGATGCCGCCGCCTGCCTGGGCCTGGAGTTCGTGGGCGAGCTGGCCTTGACCGGGGAGCTTCGGCCCGTGCGCGGGATCCTGCCCTCCGCCCTGTCGGTGCGAAACGCCGGGCGTGCGCTGGTGGTCCCGCGGGACAATGCCGCGGAGGCGGCCCTGGTCGATGCCCTGCGTGTTTTTCCGGCCGAGCACCTGCTAGAGGTCTGCGCCCATGTGCAGGGCCAGACGCTCATGCAGCCCTGCGCCCCGGCGCCCGTGGCCCCGACTGACGGCCAGCACGCGGAGCTGGCGGACATCAAGTCCCAGTACCACGCCAAACGCGCGCTCGAGATCGCCGCGGGCGGTGGCCACAACCTCCTGATGGTGGGTCCGCCCGGCACCGGCAAGAGCATGCTGGCGCGCGCCCTGCCCGGGATCCTGCCGCCCATGGATGAGCAGGAGGCCCTGGAGTCGGCGGCCGTGCACTCGGTGAGCGCCCAGGGCTTCCGGCCCGAGAGTTGGAGGCGGCGGCCGTTTCGCGCGCCCCATCACACGGCCTCCGCCGTGGCGCTGGTGGGCGGTGGCAGCCACCCCCGGCCGGGTGAGATCTCACTCGCCCATCACGGAGTCCTGTTCCTGGACGAGCTGCCCGAGTTCGACCGGCGCGTGCTCGAGGTCCTCCGCGAACCGCTCGAGTGCGGGACCATCACGGTCTCGCGCGCCGCGCAGCAGGCCGATTTTCCGGCGCGGGTGCAGCTCATCGCGGCCATGAACCCCTGTGGCCGTGTTGCCTTCGAGCCATCATCTCTACAGGGTTGGGAAGGTAGCAGAGGTGGATCTCCACCTCGTCTTTTGCAATCGTGATCCGCTCGGTGATGGTCTCGACGATGTGTCGCTTCTCTTGGGGCAGGAGACCATCCCAGCGGGAATAGAGGTCGCGCGCTTCTTCGACGATCTCGTCGCTTGAGAGGTACTGGATCTTCAGGAAGTCGAGTTCTCCCTGGAGTCTCGGTATCTCATCCCGGAGCTGGTTGCGTCGGTCCTCCAGGGGACGGTACCGCTCACTGAACGCGTCCGCAGTGATCTTGTCGCCCACGTAGAGGCGGTACACCCGGTCCATCTCCTGGGTGACTTTCGCCTGCTCGGACTCAAGGGTATGAAGGAGCGCTTCCTTCTCCTTGAGGACGTGGTCAGCATGATGGAGGTACTCCGTGATGTCCTCTGAGGAGAAGAAGAAGTGCTTGAGCTGCTCGTGGAAGACCCCCTCCAGGTCGCCGACGGGTATCTTGTTCCGACACTCGTAGCAGACGTACTTGGGGGTGTTCGAGGGCACGTACATTTTGGTGCCGCAGGTGCAGAAGGCGAGGCCCGAGAAAAGGTGGACGGCCTTCCTGGCAGGGCGCTTGTTCTTCTCCCTCCGCTCCGTGAGGATCGCATTGCACTCTCGCCAGAGGTCCTCGGAGATGATCGGCTCGACTGGCGTATAGACCCATTCGCTCTCGGGCTTGAGGACCCAATTCTTGTTCTCGCCCAGGGTCCTTGTGTAGTTGGCTCTTCGAAATCCCTTGGCCGTGGGGTCCTCAATGAGCCGTCCGACAGTCGTGTCCGAGAAGTGGGACCCGTCCCTGGTACGGTAGCCCTGTTCGTTCAAGATCCTGGCTACCGCCTTTTTCCGTCTGTGTTCCAGGAAAAGGTCGTAGATGAGCTTCCTGACCGGAGCTTCCTTGGGGTCTACCTTCAGCTCCTTCCCCTCCCAGCGGTAGCCGAAGGGAGCAGCGCCACCCAAGGGCTTGCCGAGCTTGGCGCGTATGGGGACCGAGGCCGCTACTCTCTCTGCAATCTCCTCCCGCTCCCACTGGGCCATGGCTGCGACCACGGTGAAGAACAAGCGCCCAGCAGGTGAGCCGGTATCGATCGACTCCTGAAGAGAGACGAGGTCAGCTCCGTGTTCACGGAATATGTCAGAGAGTTCAAGGAGTTCCTTGGTGTTCCTGGCAAGACGGGCGAGCTTCGAGAAGACGAGGCCGCTGATGTGGCCGTTTCGTATGTCCTTAAGCATCCTCTGGGCTTCAGGATGCTCTATAACGGACTTCCCGCTCACCCCTTCCAGGTGGTAGATCTCCCGTACCTTCCAGCCCTTGGCTTCGGCGTAGGCCTGGGCTCGGCGCTCGTGGTGCTCGGGGCTTTCACCCCGGGCTTGGTCTTCGGTGGAGACCCGGATCCAGATGCCGACGGATTTTCTGTCGGGCTCAGCTTTGGGAACGGCACTCATGGATGTTTGCCTGCCTGGTGACCTCAGTTTGTCAGCATTGTCCCGCCTGAACGCGTCCTTGTGAACGGTGCCGTGCTGCTCCTTGCGTATCGCAACATAGTGTGTATACTGGCGCGCGAACCCACAATATGTGGGGTATCTACACCGAGGTCATATCATGGCAACATCAAAGCGGAGTGGTTCAGGACAGCGAGGACGTGACGCAGGCACAGGGAAGTACATTCCCGTCGCGGAAGCGAAGCGTCGTAGGTCAACGGCGGTGGTTGAGACCACCAGGAAACCGTCAAAGAAGAGGTAGCTTGGGCGATCAACCGGAGCCGGTGAAAGCCCGGCTTCGGTTAATTCTCGCGGGGGCTACGTAGGCGACATCAGGCAGCTCAAAGCGTCGCTGGACCCGCCCTGTGAAGCGAGGCGAGCTTGGAGAAGACGAGGCCCGTGATGTGACCGCTTCGTATGTCCTCCAGCATTCTCTGGGTTTCGGGATGCTCTATCACAGACTTGCCGCTCACCCCTTCCAGGTGGTAGACCTCCCGTACCTTCCAGCCCTTGGCGTCGGCGTAGGCGCGGGCTCTCCTTTCATGGTGCTCGGGGCTCTCACCTTTCGCTTGGTCTTCGGTGGAGACCCGGATCCAGATGGCGACTGCCTTTCTGCTGGGCTCGACTTTGGGAACGACGTTCATGGTTGGTGTCCTCAATAGTGATCGCAACTAGAGGATTGTCCTCCTGGCGGGACTGCCTGTGAACGGGGCCGCACCGCTTCTTGCCGATCACAAGCGCTTGTATTTTATTTGCGCGCAATCCCACAACGTGTGGGGTCTCTACACAGAGGTCATATCATGGCAACATCAAAGCAAGGTGGTTCAAAGCAGCGGGGGCGGAGTGCAAGAACCGGGCGGTTCATTACCGTAGCGGAAGCAAAGCATCGGGGGCCGACCGCGGTGGTCGAGACTATCAACCGTCGAAGAAGAGGTAGCTGGTAGACTGACCGGAGCCGACCAGATGGCGGTCAGGGTCAATCAAATCGGCGCGACGAGGGCGGCACCCTGTGCGCGGGCCTTGCTGAGACCAGCGATTCCAGCCAGCCGTGCATGGGGGGCTGCCGGGTACGGGGTCACAATGAGCGGTACATCGAGATCCGGGCACGGATCGAGCCGTTGTCCCATGCCCTCTTGGGGAGATGCTAGCATCCGATCGCAGATCTCGGCGACGCCCTCCCTGAGCCGGCCCACCACGACGGCTCCGGACGCGGGCGTATCGAAGGGATCCGGCGCGGGAGGGGCTGGTGTGGGCGAACTCAAGAAAGGATCTCTGTGACGACTAAAAGACCACCTATCTTGAGGGATCCTGCGGAATCCCACAGAAAGGTGCTGGAACCTGTTGACAACCACGGATACGCATGGTATCCTACTTGACAACATACGATTCCTTGAGCTTTGGCAATGAAAGGTGCCTCGAAGGCCAACAATACGGCCACATACTATCTTCCACATTGCGAAACTTTGCGGCTTCATGCGGGCATGAATAAAACGGACCTTGCGAAGGCAGCTGGTGTGAGCAGAGATACCATCTCAACCATAGAGAAGAATCGTCCCGTAACAGCGGCAATTGCTAACTCAGTCTATAACGCACTCGCTGAAAAGCACAAAGCTATTGGTCCTCGGGACATTGAAATCACGACAGTGTCACCGGCGGAAACCCGCGCCCAGCGATAGATGATGTCAACACGCAGCAAACTAACGACTTCACGTGATCCTTTTTCGTTCATGCGTGAAGTCATCTGTTATAACCAAGGAGAGTACGTTCAGTATAACTTTCTCGCCGGGGAACTACACAAAACGCTGAAAGACGCCCTGCGTGAATCTCCGACACCCGTCGCGAGGCTTCATGAGCTTTGTGGCCAGCTGGAGGAGTTCTTAAACAAGAAGCTATATCATGTTTCACTGCAGAATTTCCGCTTTATTAAATCATACTTTCGCAGTCGGCATGACAAAGAGCCGCGCCTTTGTATAAAGGGGCATTATATAAAGGGCGAGGAGGACCAAATAGTTCAGCTAGTCAGAGAGAAGAAAGTCAACTATCGGTCGGAATACCCTCTGAAGGAGAATTCAGGATTCTTGTTCGTAAAAGCCCATGGTCGATATTTTCTATGTAACGATATACCTAAAAGTATCACCAATGATGAATATCGCAATGCGAGGATAGATGACGCATTGGCCCGAGCGTACTACGAGCACAAGAATACGGCATCGGCCAAATCAAGTGAGAATCACGGCTATCAATATGATGAATCATGGGTTAGATGTTGGATACCGCCACAGAACGACAGAGATCCTCCAAGCCAGATTGATCCCAGCTCTTGTTACAAGTCTACCATTATTATTCCAATCACTCTCTGGAACAATAAGCTTACCTCGTCTTTTCGGATGAGGCTGCGTAGGAAGCATGAGACCGATATTGACATCAAAGCAAAAACAATTTTTGGCTACCTGTGTTTTGACCATGTCGAGGAGAATTATTTTAACGATAATATCGACGTCGATGTTGGATACATATTCGCGGACATCCTTTCTCTGTATATGATAACACGAGCTATATATACAGAACTCTCCACAACGTACTCGAAAGTAATGCACGACTCCCTGCACTTAATAACCAGGCGTGATCATGAACACCACAATATCCAGCCACAACACTGAGCCAACGGATTACAACCACAACATCGTTGATGTAACAGCATCACGGCTCCTTGAGTTCGCACGAATACGGATAATGCGTAAAGGTAGAGATTCGCATACCGGGCGCTTCACGGAAGAACCCCGTACTGATAGAAAGTGCCTTGACAGCGACCAGACTATAAGTAAGCTAGAGTCAGAGTGCCCTTCTTCCGCAGCGCGTGGAGGACAGGAGCGTCTCGGGGAGGATTCTTTAAAAAGTGCTCCTGGAGATGTTCCGTTGTCTGTGGTGGGGAGGGCAAAGGAGCATGGTCCAAGGAGAGGAGAACATTGTGGAGATATGAATGATGATACTCCTTCAAAGGTTGCTACCTACCTGGTGTCCAAGTCCCGATACCCGAGTGTATTTGCTCTTTCTGTCGTGTTCGGGGGCGGCATCGGGCAGATCGCCTTCTCTACGCTTGGCCTCTCCCCCGCAAGCGGCTTCCTGGTGGGGTCCGCGGTGGTCTTTCTCGCCCTGACATCCGCGGTTCTGATCAGTAGAGGCAGATCCGAGTCTCAGATCGAAGAAGCCCAAATGAGAAAGCGCTCAGCTTCCCGGCACGAATAGCCGTTTTCGATGGCCTTTAAGATCGGCGACCTTGAGCTAGCTACACCGGGTGATATATTTATAGGTGGGTTAGCCTACGGAGCCGCATTTACGATCGATGCGTTCTTCTTTCCCGACGGAGCCAATTCCGCAGAGGTTGCTAATGCAGCAACCATTGCCGCCTTGGGTACGAAGTACGGTGTCCAGACAGCTTGGCAGCGATGGAGAAAGAATCCTAGAAGGCGCCTTCTTCCTAAAGTGACCAAGGGCTGAAAGTTAGGGGTACTAAACAGTATCCCTTTTTTATATGTGCCCGGCATGGTCTGGAACGAGATCTCGGAGGGGACCGGCTTGCGTTTCCGAGCAAGAGGCGCCCATGAGCGGCACCACGTTCGTGATCCCGGCCTGGGTGAGCCGCCAAACGGCGGTAAAGCTCTCGACAACCACGAGCCGCGAAGCGTTCTCTATCCTAAACCCGTTATACAAAAACGCGGATTTGCGGAACTCATGGCAGGTGCCCTTGTGCTCCCGACTTTCGGGAAGAAATACCACGGAGTGTCCGTACCGATCGCTCCCTCATCCACAATGCGGCCGGCATAGCCGATGAGCTGCCGTCCCGCATCATGCCAAGGGGAAAGTCGATGCGCCCCTTCATGAGTCGCCGCTGGCAGTACTCGAGACCGAAAGTCGTCTCGAAAGTGAACTTCCAGAAGTTCATGAATCTCACGGACTATCCGGGAACATCCCCATTGGGTTTCAGAACAAAAATCGCCCCAAAGGATGGGACGATGAAAGAACAAAGGTGGTGTAGAGCCTTCCCTAGAGCAGTCCTCGTTCAGCAAGACTCACAGTTTCTGTCCCGGCCACGATGATATGGTCCAGGACCCGTATACTCACAAGCGCAAGCGCGTCCTTGAGCTGCCTCGTAAGACCTTCGTCGGCACGGGATGGTTCAGCGATGCCCGAAGGGTGATTATGTGCAAAGATCACGGCGGCAGCGTTGCATTTGAGTGCTGCCTTGACCACTTCTCGCGGGTGGACCGACGCGCCGTCAATGGTGCCGAGAAAAAGCTTTTCAAAGGCTATGACGCGGTGGCGGTTATCGAGGAAAATGCAACAGAACACTTCCCGTTCCAGATCTCCCAACTGAAGCGAGAGATAGAGCTTTGCCTCGTTTGGGTTGAGGAGCGTCGAGCTGCGACGCATGCGGCTTTTGAGGATGTGTGACGCGAGGTCGAGGATCTCCTTTCTGGTGGCCCTTCGTACGAAGAGGTAACCGCCTTCGGGATCGATTTCATAGAGTGGTGATGTTTGTCTCGTCATTTCTGTTCCTCCAGGTAGACATAGGTATATTGGTGGTTGCGTGCTGTGGTTCGTCGTCGCGACTTGGCGGTTCGCGGTTCTTGTGAGTGGAATCGGAGCTTGGGAAACAGGTGGTCGCGAAGGTAGAGTGATCCGACGAAAATGATGTCGTCGAGGGTCGCTCCGCATCGGTATGCTCTCTCCTCAAGCGTGTTGGAGATATCCGGACGGTGCGCGAGAAAGGATCGCAGCGCCCGCGTTATAGCAACGTCTGCCTCGTGGGGAGTCTTGGGTTCCTTCCAAAGCACCTCCTCCCGAAGCGCTCTCTCATGCTTTTGGAGAAGGGCGGCAAAGCTGCTTCTTCGGAGAAGACGCTCTCCGTAGGCCGTAAGCTTCTTGGGCGACGCGGCTCTCGCGAGTCGGCGTTCCCAGAGAGTGGTAACCCGCTCTTCGATCCGTGCGAGCCGCTCGCTTACGTCACGAAGCCCGGGGGTTATGCGCTCGTCAATCGTTTTCTCTACTGCCGCAACCGATCGCTTAAGCGACCCCCAGGCGGCGCCAACGGAGAAGACCGTGACGACAATTGTGGTAATGGTAGATAGGTCCATAAATAATCGCGAAAATAATGGATGGCAATAACCATAAGATAAACACTCCATAGGCGGCGTAAACGCCGACAGAGCAAAGGGACAACGGACAAGCGACGGAAAGGAGGGTCGTGATCAGGGACCGGAGGGGCCGCTCAGCGGACGCTCAATGGAAGACGGAGGTTTATCGGCGTACCAGAAAGCGAGGGCCAAAGCCAGGGACTCGAAGATGCTTATCCGCGGATCCTCGCTCATCCAGATCTTTCGCGGTGGCGGGAGAGAAGATGCAAGCTCTGGGAATTGACTGGCGAGGATTTCGGCTCTGCGGTGCTTCGTGCCTGCACCGTGCCGGGAGAAGAAGTCCCGCATGTCTCTTCGTCCGATGGGGTTTCCCTTAACGCCTTTCCTGTCGGCGAGACGCTCTACCCCTTGGAGGAGGTGACGAATCCGTAAAGAGCGGCGGGACGGCGTTTCGGAAGGATTCTCGAACACCACAAACTCTGGTCCGTAGAAGGTGATCAGTGCATCGAGTTTCTCGAGGCAGGTAACATTCTTGTCCTGCCGTATATCTTTCACGCCCCAGTCGATTAGGCCGGCGGGCCCTTTCATGAAGACGTAGCCGAATCCTCGGCTCGCGGGTGAGATGGCAAGAAGGAGAGATTCTTGGAAGGGATGCATAGGGGCGTGCGCGGCGGATACGCCGCGGATACGAATAACGATGCTTCCTTGCAACGGCTAACCGCTCTGGCTTGTACGGGTAACGATGCCGTCAAGCATCTTCACCCTTCGTTCGCTGCGCGGAGTCGACTCTCTCCGCGACACGGTCAGCCGGAGCACCTTTGCCCGCTCTGCCAGGTGAGATGCAATGTCGCGGTAGAGACCGGGGAACAGTTCATCTGCCGGGACACCGAAAATGACCTGACAAGCAAAGGCGGTCTTCAGGTTCGGGAACCGAGACAACCGTTCTAGACGAGACACCTTCGCGCCGCTCCGAGCCCCAAGAAGGAAAGCAATATCGACCTGAGTAAGTGCGCTCCGCTTCCGGAATGTCCGGAGATAGTTGTGAGGCGCTGTTCTCATGAAAATGCGCGCGACGCGGGGAATGCTCGTCACCCTTTCAGCATAACTCGCAGAAGCGATCGCGGTAGGGTGGAAAATGTGACAAAAGTGGCAAGAAGGTTGCTGCGAGTCTTGAGAACGACCCTCCCCTCAACTCTCTACCTGGGCGGCCGATCTGCTCGGTGCGCCGTGTCCCGGTGGATGCCGTCCTTCCACAGCGGTCTCTCCGTCACCGGGATACGGCGTTCTCGGCCTTCGCTTCGGACCCTTCCTCGCTCGTGACAGCCGGCTCTCCGTGGCCTCGCTACGAGGACGTGCTTGTTCATGACAACGGGCTATACTTACTTCCATGAGGCAGCCCGCCTGAAAGGCTGGAGGACACTATGAAGTACATACTACTCGGTACGCTCAACGCGGAATGGGTGCAGAGGCACGCCGAACGGACCACAGATGCCAAGGCAAAGCTCCAGGCGCTTGGTATCACCCTCGATGCCGTCTATTACACGCAAGGGCCATACGACTTCGTCGATGTGATCGACGCCCCGAGCGGAGAGGCGGCGCTCGGATTCTCGATATGGTATGCGAGCCGGGGCTATGGGCGCATCCAGACGATCCCGGCCTTCGATGCAGCCGCGATGGAGAAGGCGGCCCAGGGAGAGAGGAAGGGCAAGAAACGCGCGGCCCAATCGGCGAAGGCTCGTTGACCCTCCGCGCCTTACGGATTGGTCACCGTGTTTGGCGGAACGGGGGTTCCTTGGCTGATGGATGGTTATCTTTGCTCACGGAGAATTTCCAGGTCACCAGTGCGCTATCTGGAATCCGAAAACCGGTTCGCGATGGTATATGAGACCGAGATACATGAAGCTTGCTGCAATTGGCGCGATCACAGCCACAGTGTTGCGCTTGAATGCCGCCGATCTGCCACCCGATCTATCGCAAGCGGAGGATTCCACATGCCCTGGGAAGTGGGAAGACCCAGGCCCGCGCACCGGAGATTGCAAGCGGGATTGGATATTCGGTCATTGCACCACATTTGCGATCGAGCACGAGGCTGCATTTGCGGCCATTCAGGACTGCACGTTGGACGCCGAGCTCTTCGCAGATTATTGCGAAGCGATTCCTCCGTGGTGTCAGGAGGATGGTCTGTAACGTACCGCGCCGCCCCGCCCAACTAGATCCACAGCCCCGATCTCCTTTCGCATCTCCTGTACGCGCGGGTGGACATGGGGATGTGGGGACGTTGAGAAGGATGCTGGAATCGCTCCGGCTACGAATTTAAGGGGCTTTGGTTTCTATGCTGTCTCGGGGCCATCTTCCTTCTCCCAACGTCCCCAAGTCCCCAAGTCCCCCGATTGGGAGCGGGAGAGAGTCATCCGGGGCACCGCGGGAGAGGAAGCGAGCGTCCTCGTCGTCCCTTATGCCATACTTCTCGTACAGCGGTTCAAGAGTCTTTTCGTTCACTGAAACAACAAAAGCCCCGTGCCTCTTGTACGTTCTGAGGTGAAGCTTCTGGCGTACGATGGTCCCGATCCATTTCGGGGTGATAGCGCGATCATAGTCCAAGCCATGTTCTTGGTAGAGTCGGTCGGCGATCTGTTTGATCGATACCCCAGGAGACTGGCTCGCGCGTGAAAGTTTTAGAATCATGGAGAGTACCTGCGCTTCCATTTCCATACTGCGATCAAGGACGATCTCTTGGTGCTTCGTATGTGCATAATTGAGAAGCATGTGTCGTGCTTCGGTATCGTCCACCAGGGCAAGAAGAGGTCGGTAGATTTGATTCATCCGTGGTTCAAGAGATGGGTCCATTGCAGTACTTCTTATGGCGGCCTTCCCATAGTGTCGAAACCGATACAGGAGCAGTTTGTTACGGATTGACCGCGCCTCTTCCTCCCAGCTGTTCGGGAGACTGATGGGAATGTCTTTCCGCAGAGGTCCTTGTCCCATGTCCTCGGTAAGAAAACGGCTTTCCAACGCTTTGTCGTCATAGTGTCCCCTGGTCGCCAGCACCTTGGGGCCGTAGACGTTAAAGGCTCTCGGGTTGAATTCCTTGTATCGATTCACCTCGCAACGAAGGACAGGAAACCCTTTTACATTTCCGTTGTTGAGTATCTTTACAATTTCTGCTTTCTCATCCGAGAAGCGAAAGTCGCTTTCGTCCATGATCAGCGTGCCACGGAAGCTATCGAGAATGTGGAAGAGAGGAGACACCGATGATGCGCCACTTGCAAAAGCTCCTTTGTAACAGAGGGAGCCTACGACAAGGAGGAACCGTGTCTTGCCGCTGCCGTAGTCACCACGAACACGAAGGTATGGGAGCTCATTAAATTTGTCGTAAACGCAGGACAGAAGAATGTAGTAGGTTGCGATGATTTCAAAGACCGGGGACAGGTCAACGTACCGGTGGATAAAGGTTTGTATGTGGTTCACGAGCTCCTGCGTGGTACCGTATTCCTCTGCTTTCTCAGGAAACAATATTACCTGATGCTTGATGAGGTTGTTCTCGGGCGAGTACGGGACCAGGAGATGGCTGAGATCAAGCGCATAGCTCTGTTCGACGTTCCAGATATTTCCATCCCAGATCGCAAGGCTTGTTTTCCGTTCCCGCGCGTCATAAAGAAGTTCGACGAGGGTGCCGTCGTCTAAAGCGCGAGAGACGGTTGGTATTCCACGCTGTTTCGGAGTCTTCTCGTGTGATTGGTGATTTTCTCTTGTACGCTCTTCCATACGTCCTTAGGCTATCGTGTCCGTACGAAGCGAGAAGGGTGGAGATTGTGTCTGCGAGGACAATTTGCCCTTCCTACGGTACCCGCGAGGGCATGGTATGCGCTGCCTTAACGAAATCCGGGCAAGAGAGATCGATCGCGATGGGGAGACATGCCAGTATGTGTAGCAGCACACCCTCCTTCCTAGAGCCGGAAGGCACCAACGCATATCAGGTTGGCACCTCCGGTAAGAAGTCGTCGGGAAATGGACGATCACCAACGAACTCATTGTTGTCGATCGAGATAGCGGTCTTTTCAAGCGCTTCCGGCTCGGCAGTGTCGGCGTCCTGTTGTTCAGTGTTTGGCCAACGCCACCGCACGAGCGTAGTATTTTTATGGGGGTCGTCGGAAGTCCCACGGAGGCACTGGCTTCGGGTCGTGCCAGAGACCAAGCCTCTCCGCGCGGGCTCTCACCTCGGCCCGAGCATAGGCCGCCCGGTCCCAATCCGACTGTTCCTGCTCATACCGTTTGTAGTGCCACGCGAGTCCGGCCTCGACCTGCCGGAGGCCAGCATCAGCGCCGCTTGCCAGCACCTTGCCTACAATGCGGCCGTAGTGGTCTCGCTTGTAGTAGTTGACGGTGACCGTTTGGCCATCCACCAGACTCGAGAGATGGTCTTTAGCTACCTGACCAAACGGCTGGCGTTTCTCCGGTGTGTCGATGCCAGCGAGCCGCACGCGATGTTGTCCCTGGTCGGTAGTCAGGATTGTTAAGGTGTCGCCGTCGGCGATGGCGACCACGCGACCCATGAGCCAATCTGCTCGCGCCGGTGTGCCAGAGGACTAGGCATAGGAGGTGAAGTGCTGCCCGTCTTCGCATGAGTGCCTCTTCTGGACGATATACCGCGGCGCTTAGTCGTGCCCCCGTCCATGCTTGGATTTATACTTATCGTGGCCGCGATGTAAGCCGTTGTCATGGTGATAGCGCGGTTCTTCAATGACCACCGGCCGTGGCTGACGGTAACGCGTATCCGACGCACTGCCGCCAATTGCGGCACCGACCGCCCCGCCTAAGCCGCCACCAATGATAGCGCCTTCCCGCCCGCCTACGGCAGAGCCGATGGCGGCACCTGCGCCACCGCCGAGGGCACCACCGAGCACGGTTGTCGCATCGACTTCCCCCGCCGAGACGCTGACCGCAGTAAGGTTGAGAGACAAGATCGCTGTCGCATGAAATATCCGTTTCGTCATTGCAACACTCCTTATCCAGACAAATAGCATTATGGGCGTGGATGGGAAACCCACGGGACCGTCCAAGCGCTATCGAGGGCGTAGGGGCCCGCACCACCGCGCCCGGCCTATGTGGGAGGAGACGCCGGCCCGGCCGCACGACCTTATGCAGCGCCGTTTACGAGGCGGCACGGTCGTCCGTGGCGCGCCAGCTCAGCGTGGAGATCCGGGGCGCGGCGGTGCGGGCCTAGGATTTCGGCGGTCTGTTGTAAGACCTAAGCGCGGTCCCGCGCGGTGTCGAGAGAAGGAGATAACGCCAAAACCCTCGTGTCAGCGGGGTCACGGCTGCACGCCCTCCAGTGCCTTGATCAGCTCCGGGATCAGTTCGGGTCGCAGGGTGACGCCCTTCTTGGTAGGCACCCTGTCGGCCTTGCCCTCGATCTCGGTGTAGACCCGGATGCGCCCCTTGTACTCCGACCACATGACGCGGAGTCTTCAATGCAGTTCCTTGGGAACGATGGCTATCGGTTCTCCGTACGCGCCCCACGCATGCCGCCAACCCGAATACCACAAATGCGCATAGGATTAGGATTGTGTCCATCACAGTGCATCTTGAAGGTTGACGGGCGGGCCAGCCTGAGGGCGCCCGTTCGAGCCGGGCTTTGATCGTCCGCCGCCATCAAAAGACATCATGTGCGATATGAATCAATAGAATTCCAAAGAGTGCTAAGAGCATACATCCCAGTAGAAATCCGGCATACAGCATATTGCGCATTTGGGCATGAATACGCTTCCCTATCTCCTCAAACTGGTGGAGATGCTCCAACTCCCGGATGATTGGCATGCGCTCCGGGCGCCCCCCGTTGGAGTCTTCCGGGCCTTCCGTTCGTATTTTAGGTCCCACCCAATGTGGTGGTTGTGGATCACAAATCACTCTCTCACCTTTGCTCTTTCGTCATCATATCTTTTCCCTCTACTCTGGGGTGGCGCCGCCACCTGCGACCTCAGGGAGCGCGTCGAACACTCCGTGAGACGGGCTATCGGATTGTGAGGTGAGGGGCTTTAGAGCGGCCTGGCGTTGGGCTTGAAGGGGCGGGCACTGTACGCGGCGTTGCTGGGAGAGGCTATGGCTGAAGCCGATGGCACCGCTCTCAGGACCGGTAGACCGGATGCACGGGACCGCAGCGCTTTTACTGCGCTATGCTTAACGCTCATGTGCGGCCGCTTCGCCCGATTCTCCTCCGTCCCTTCAGGATCGTCAAACAATAGCAAGAACAGCGGCGATCAGTGGCCAAAGGGCTTGCATGTGGCCTACCGCTCGGAGCCGGTGCGCCGCCACAGCCCGCGGAAGCGGCTCGCGTCCAACTCGGTGTAGATCTCGGTGTGCCGGACGTCGCGGTGGCCGAGGTAGTCCTGGATAGTGCGGGTGTTGACGCCTTCGTTGACGAGCCGGTACCCGCAGCCGTGGCGCAGCATGTGGGGGTGGACGTGTCCGAGGCCTGCGGCCTGGCCGGCGCGCTTGAGCATGTACTCCACCGCATCGGTGCCCAGGGGCCCGCCCTGTTCGGAAATAAATACAAAGGAGAGGCTCGATGTTTTCTCGCGCCGGAGCTTGCGCAGCGCCCGCAGCTCGTCGCCCTGGAGGGGATGCATGGTGCTCTTGCTGCTCTTGAGGCGTCGCACATAGATCTCGGCGCGGTCGAGATGCACGTCTTCCCAGCGGAGATCCGTCACCTCGCCGACACGCAGGCCGTGGCGGTAAGCGACCAGGATCATTGTCGAGTCGCGGTGCGGGTTGCGGCTGGTCTTCTTGACCGTCTGACGCAGGCCCTCGACCTGCGGTTCGGTCAAAAACCGCGGGGCTTTTCGCCTCT
>JALZID010000204.1 GCA_030860485.1 Pseudomonadota bacterium
CTTCCACCGTATCCGGGAATGGATGAAACGGTGGAAGCGGCTGAATATTCGGCCCCTTCTCAAGCTCAACAGGCTCGCTTTCTTCGGCAGGTGGCGCGACCATAGCCGTGTTAATAATGGGTTGGTCAGGCTCTTTACATCTTGGGTATTCCATTTGCAATGTCCTTGGATCGGTAATCACGCCAGCGAGCGCCGAAGCCGCCGCCGTTTCAGGGCTGCACAAATAGACCTGATCGTCTTTCGTGCCGGAACGGCCCGGGAAATTACGCGGCACGGTACGCAGGCTGATCCGCCCGGTGGCCGGTGCCTGTCCCATCCCAATGCAACCATTGCAGCCGGCCTGATGGATGCGGCCACCGGCCCGGATCAGTTTTCCCAGAAGTCCCGTCTGCGTCAGGTTTTCCAGAATCTGTCGGGAAGTGGGATTAATGTCGAAAGAAACCCGGCCGTGCACTTGCTTGCCATCGACCATCAGCGCGGCGATGGCGAAATCGCGCAATCCCGGGTTGGCCGATGAGCCGATCATGGCTTGATAGATTTCCCGGCCTGCCGCGTCACGCACAGGCACGACATTGCCCGGGCTGCTCGGATAGGCGATGAGCGGCTCGAGCTCGGATAGGTTGATCTCTTCGTATGCATCGTATTCGGCATTCTCGTCGGCAACGATTTCCACCCAATCTCCACCACGGCCCTGGGATTCGAGGAAACGCTCAACCGCCGCATCCGAGGGGAACATCGTCGTGGTAGCGCCAAGCTCGGCCCCCATGTTGGCAATCACGTGGCGATCCATGGCCGTCAGTCCATCCAGCCCCGGACCATAATACTCGATGATTGTGCCGATGCCGCCGGCGACGCCATGGCGGCGCAACATCTCGAAAATGACGTCTTTGGCGCTCACCCACTCGGGAAGATCGCCGATCACCCTGACACCCCAAATTTTCGGCATCTTGATGTAGAACGGTTCGCCTGCCATCGCCAGCGCGACCTCCAGGCCGCCGGCGCCGATCGCCAACATTCCAAGCGAGCCGGCGGCGCAGGTGTGGCTATCCGAGCCCAGCAATGTCTTGCCTGGTATGCCGAAGCGTTCCATGTGCACCGGATGGCTCACGCCGTTTCCGGCACGGCTGTACCAGATGCCAAACTTTTTGCAGGCGCTGCGCAGAAACAGATGATCGTCCGGATTCTTGAAATCGGTCTGAAGCAGGTTGTGATCCACGTATTGCGCGGACAGCTCGGTCTTGATTCGGGAAAGGTTCATCGCTTCGAGCTCGAGCATCACCATGGTTCCGGTGGCATCCTGGGTCAGGGTCTGGTCGATTCTAAGGCCGATCTCTTGTCCGGCTTCCATGCGGCCCTCGACCAGATGGCTGCCGATCAACTTTCGGCTGACATTCTTGCCCACGCCTTCAACCTCTCTTGTTCTCGTGGGGAAATTGGACGGGGCGCTCACGACGTTCCGCCGCCGGACCGGCCCGCTTCCAATTGACTCATGGTCTCAAGCGCAAGGTTCGCATGGGCGTAAGCGCCGCCCGCGCGCATTTCGGCGGCGACCCAAATCGCTTCCATCACCTCCTGCTCGGTCGCCCCGTGCTTCACCGCAAGCTCGGTGTGGCCGCGAATGCAGTACGGACATTGGGTGACGTGGGCCACCGCGACCGCGATCAACTGCTTGGTCTTGACGGGCAGCGCGCCATCGGCGAACACGCGTGCGCTGAAAGCCTTGAACGCGGCGGAGATGTCCGGTGCGAGCTGGGCGTGTTTGCGTGCGAGTTCTTTGCTCAGTGGGGGATAAAGGTCCATGTTGTCTCCTCGTTCAAATCGAATAGGCTAAATCCGACGCGCTTGCTGCACGTCTAGCGAGCCGATCACGTGGTGGGCATTCGCCAAGCTGCCACGCGTTGAAGTACCTGCCCGCGGTCAGGGCACCGGCGATCAGTAGCGCGGAGTAATTCTGAGCGCCAGACGCGAGCACCGGTCTCCCTATCGAGAAAGTGGTAGTAGAAGCCCTTGAAACCGGTCGCCTGCGGAATTTCGCTCTGATCGCTATCGTGGAAGAAACGCCGCGCCGCGAGGCTGCGTTCGACCGCATCGGCCCGCCCCATCCAACCGCGCTCCACCGCCACCGGATAGACCGACAAGGCGAAGCCGACTACGGCGATGCTGACTGGCGAAGCCGCGCGCGAGGTGTCGGCGATCAACCCAATTGGCTGGATTCACGGCCTCCAGGAAGTAGCCGAGCGCGCCACGCTGCAGACGATCGAGCAGCGCTTCGCCGCTTGGCACAGCGTCCACCGGAACCTACGCCGCGACTTTGACGGGGTGCCGGAATCGCAGCAGCGCCGCGTCCACGGGTTGCCGATAGGTGAGATTCGAGGCGTGCGCCGCACCGGCGATCATCATGCTGTAGCCGGCTAGTTCGCATTCACTGCGGTGCTTTGCGCAGACGCAGCGCATTGCCGATGACCGACACCGAGCTCAGACTCATGGCCAGGGCCGCGATCATCGGTGACAGCAGCCATCCGGTAAACGGGAATAGCACACCAGCGGCCAAGGGCACGCCCAGCGCGTTGTAGACGAAGGCGAAGCCGAGATTTTGTTTCATGTTGGCGATGGTTTCCTCTGAGATGGCCCGGGCCTGGGCGATGCCCCGCAGATCGCCCTTGACGAGGGTCACCTGGGCGCTGTTCATCGCTACGTCGGTCCCGGTACCCATCGCCACGCCCACGTCCGCCTTGGCCAGCGCAGGGGCATCGTTGATGCCATCACCGGCCATTGCCACGATGCGGCCCTCGCGCTGCAGCTTGTCCACCAGCGCCAGTTTGTCAGTGGGCTTGACCTCTCCATGCACTTCGTCGATGCCCAGCGTGGCCGCAACCGCCTTCGCCGTCGTCAGGCCATCGCCGGTGGCCATGATCACGCGCATGCCCGATGACCTCAGCGTGGCCAGCGCCTCCGCCGTGCTGGCCTTGATGGGATCGGACACGGCCAGCAAGCCGGCCAGCTGGCCATCAATTGCCAGGACCATCACGCTCGCACCTGTGGCGCGCAGCGCTTCCGCCTGCGACTTAAGGGTTTCGACGGGTACACCCAGTTGGGTCATCAGTGCCGTGTTGCCCAGTGCCAACTGTTTGCCGCCCACGCTGCCGCGAACGCCAATGCCGGTGCTGGATTCAAAGCCCTCGGCCTTGTCGAGCACGAGCCCACGCTCGCGGGCCGCCCTCACGATAGCGTCTGCCAGCGGATGCTCGCTCCCCTGATCGAGACTCGCCGCAAGGCGCAGTACCTCCTCCTCGGTATAGCCCGGGGAGGCCACGGCGCGGTCGAATCGCGGCTTGCCTTCGGTCAGCGTCCCGGTCTTGTCCACGATCAGCGTGTCCACCCTGCGGAAGTTCTCGATCGCCGCCGCGTCGCGGAACAGCACACCCTGGGTCGCGGCCTTGCCGGTGGCGACCATGATCGACATAGGCGTGGCCAGACCGAGGGCGCAGGGGCAGGCAATGATGAGCACGGCCACGGCATTGATCAGGCCGTAGACCCAGCTCGGCTCCGGCCCGAACAGTCCCCAGCCCACGAAACTCAGCAGGGCGATGTTCACGACGGCGACGACGAAGTAGCCGGCCACGTGGTCCGCCATGCGCTGCATCGGTGCTTTGGAGCGCTGCGCCTGCACTACCATTTTCACGATGCTCGCCAGCACGGTCTGCGAGCCCACCCGCTCCGAGCGCATCACCAGCGCACCGTTCGTGTTCAGCGTCGCGCCGATCAGCTTGTCCCCGACGCGCTTCGTCACGGGCATCGGCTCGCCGGTCAGCATGGATTCATCCACCGCGCTGCCGCCCTCGACGACGACACCGTCGACGGGCACCTTCTCGCCTGGGCGCACACGCAGCGTGTCACCGATATGAACGTGGGTGAGGGGAACGTCCTCCTCGGCGCCGTCGGCATTGATCCGGCGTGCCGTCTTGGGCGCGAGGCCCAGCAAGGACTTGATCGCAGCCGACGTCTGCGAACGCGCCTTGAGCTCCAGGATCTGACCGAGCAGGGTCAGCGAAATGATCACCGCTGCAGCCTCGAAGTAGACCGACACACGACCCATGGCCACGAACGACGCCGGAAACACGCCCGGCGCCACCGTGGCGACGACGCTGTAGAGGAAGGCCGCGGAGGTGCCCAATCCGATCAGCGTCCACATGTTCGGGCTGCGATGGACCACCGACTGCACCGCGCGCTCGAAGAACGGCCAGCCCGCCCACAGGACGATGGGCAACGTGAGCACGAGCTCAATCCAGCTTTGTGTCGCCATGTCGAACCATTGCAAGCGGTGGCCTGCCATCGCGAGCACGGTAACGATGACGGTCAGTGGCAGGGTCCAGATGAATCGCCTCCGGAAGTCCAACAGTTCGGGGTTCTCGCCCTCGTCGAGGCTCGGCATTTCGGGCTCGAGCGCCATGCCGCATTTGGAGCAGGCCCCCGGGTGGTCCTGCCGCACCTCGGGGTGCATCGGGCAGGTGTAGACGCTACCCTCGACCACCGGCTCGGGCATTGCCGGTGCCGGTGCAGCGGCGCCTGAAGCGGTCACCGGATACTTGGCCGGGTCGGCCGCGAACTTGGCCTTGCAGCCCGCGCCGCAAAAGTAAACCGGCCTGCCGTCGTGATGGAACACGTGCGGAGATTGAACGGTCACCGTCATTCCGCACACGGGGTCTTTCAGCGGTTGAACCGCATCAGCGAGCATCATCGCCGCCTTCTTATCCCTTCAACCCCCGCTCCGCCATCGCCACCGCCTGGAAGATGGCGCGGCCCTTGTTCAGGGTCTCCTTCCATTCGAGCCTCGGTACCGAGTCGGCGACGATGCCGGCACCGGCCTGGATGTGCAGGGTGCCGTCCTCGATGAGCGCGGTGCGGATGGCGATGGCGGTGTCCATGTTGCCGGCCCAGGAGAGATAACCGACGGCGCCCGCATAGACGCCGCGCTTGACGGGCTCCAGCTCGTCGATGATCTCCATGGCGCGGATCTTCGGCGCGCCGCTCACGGTGCCGGCGGGGAAGGTGGCGCGCAGCACGTCCAGCGGTCCTATGCCGGCCCGCAGCCGGCCGGTGACGTTGGAGACGATGTGCATCACGTGGGAGTAACGCTCGGTGATCATCCGATCGGTCACCTGTACGCTGCCGGTCTCGGCCACCCGGCCGATGTCATTGCGTCCGAGATCGATGAGCATGAGGTGCTCCGCAAGCTCCTTGGGGTCGTTCAGGAGCTCGTGTTCCAAGGCCCGATCCTCCGCCGGGTCCCGTCCACGACGCCGGGTTCCGGCAATGGGGCGGACCGTGACCAGCCCGTCCTCGACCCGCACCAGGATCTCCGGCGAGGAACCGGCGATATGAAAATCCCGGAGGTTCAGATAATAGAGGTAGGGGGACGGGTTCAGGCACCGCAGCGCCCGGTACAGATTGACAGGAGGCGCCGCGAAACCGACGGACAGGCGCTGCGAGAGCACCACCTGCATGACGTCGCCTTCGCGGATGTAATGCTTGATCCGGGACACGGCCGCCTCGAAGTCCTCGCGCGCGAAGCTCGGCTCGAAGTCGCCCTCCCCGACGGTCCTCGGTGAATGAGACGGCGGCGCCGGCGGCCCGTCGCGCCCCAGTCGCTCGACGAGCGCCGCCAGCCGCACCTCGGCCTGCTCCAGGGCGCCGGGTCCCGTCGGGTCCGCGTGTACGATGCAATACAGCCGACCGCTCAGGTTGTCGAACACCAGGACCTCGTCGGAGACCATCAACAGGATGTCCGGGCAGCCGAGCGGATCGGACTTGGCCGCGCCGCGCAATCTGGGCTCGACGTAACGCACCGTGTCATAACCGAAATAGCCCACCAGCCCGCCAGAGAAGCGCGGCAGATCGGCGCTCACGGGCACGCGGAAGCGCTGGCGGAAGGCGTCGATCCAGGCGAGCGGATCGGGGGTGTCGGTGCGCTCGACGACCTCGCCCTGCCGCTCCACGAAAACGCTCTCGCCGCACACCTTGACGACGGTGGCGGCGGGAAGTCCGATGATGGAATAGCGACCCCACGTCTCGCCGCCCTGGACGGACTCGAAGAGATAGGAATAGGGCCCGGCGGCGAGCTTGAGATAGGCGCTGAGCGGCGTGTCGAGATCGGCGAGGATCTCGCGCATGACCGGGACGCGGTTATAGCCCCGGCGCGCGAGATCCGCGAGGTCCGGCGGGCGCAGGGTCGGGGTCGGCAGGGGTGCCACTGAATCGAACTGGTCAGACGAAATCCGACAGCTCGGCGAGCGAATCGATGATGGCGTCCGGCCGCGCCTCTACGATGTCCTCGCCGTTGTGGTAGCCATAGCGGACGCAGATGACCGGGATACAAGCCGCGCGTGCCGAGGACACGTCGTTGACGGAGTCGCCGACCATGAGGGTTTCCCCTGGGACGATCCCCAGGGCCTCGACGGCGTGCAGGAGCGGGGCGGGATCCGGTTTGCGCGTGCTCAGGGTGTCACCCGACACCACGATGGCAAAGTCTCGCAGGAGCCCGAGGGCGGCCAGCAAGGGCTCGGTGAAACGCCCACGTTTATTGGTCACGCACCCGACTTGCATCCCGCTCGCCAGCAGATAATCGAGTCCTTCGCGCACGCCGGGGTAGAGGCGGCTCCGGCGGCAGGGGTTTTCACCGTAGATCTCCGAGAAACGCCCAAAGGCGGAGCGAAACAGATCGCCGTCGGGCTCGAGCTCCCCATCGCCCGTGAGCGCGCGCTTGACCAGGCGTTCGGCACCGCTGCCGATCCAGTTCCGGACCCGGGACTCGCCGCAGGCGGGCCGGCCGAGCGAGAAGAGCATCGCATCGATGCTGAAGGCAAGGTCCGGCGCGCTGTCGACGAGCGTACCGTCGAGGTCGAACAAGACGAGCTTGGGGCGCGCGAAGCTCAAGGTCTCGCCCGGGCCAGCTCCGCCCGCAGGGCGGACACGGTGGCGGCGTAATCGGGGCTATCGAAGACGGCCGTGCCGGTCACGAAGGTGTCGGCCCCCGCCGCGGCGATGCGCCGGATGTTGTCCAGACACACCCCCCCATCGACCTGCAACCGGATGTCCCGGCCGCTCGCCTCGATGAGCTTGCGGGTCTCTTCGACCTTGGCATAGGTCGTTTCGATGAAGGGCTGGCCGCCGAAGCCGGGATTGACGGACATGAGGAGGACCATATCGAGCCGCTCCCACACATAGCCGAGGTGGGCGAGCGGCGTGGCCGGATTGAGCGAGAGCCCGGCCCGGCAGCCCTGCTCCCGGATGAGCCCTAGCGTGCGGTCCACGTGCTCGCTGGCCTCTGGGTGAAAGGTGATATAGTCGGCGCCGGCCGCCGCGAACTCGGGGACGATCCGATCGACCGGCTTGACCATCAGATGGACATCGATGGGGGCATCGATCCCGTAGCGCCGCAGCGCCCGGCACACGGCGGGACCGAAGGTGAGGTTCGGGACATAGTGATTGTCCATGACATCGAAGTGTACCCAGTCGGCGCCCGCGCGCAGCACCTCCGCCACCTCCTCGCCGAGGCGGGCCAGATCGGCCGCGAGGATGGAGGCGGCGATGGTATAGCGGCGAGACATGGGTCAAGAGGGGCCGTCTGGGAACGAGCCGGCACTTTACCGGATCCGCAGAGGCTTTGCAGCCGCTGGGATCTCCCGCCTCTCTCGGGGCCTCTCGGCGAGGGGTCGTAGGAAACGGGCAGCGCTCTTCGGCCGGAGGCAGAGAAAAAAAAGGGGGAGGCTCGATGCCTCCCCGCGCAAGTTCAGGCTAAAACAATAGGCGTATTAGACAGGGAGGCGCCTTTCCGTAGCATGAACAGGACATTACGATTCGTTAATCCTCGTCCTTCATGCGTATCCTCCTGATCGAAGACGATAAACAGGCCGCGGCCTACCTGGTCAAGGGGCTCAATGAGGCCGGCTTCAATGTCGAGCACGCGCCCGACGGCCGGGACGGACTCTATCTCGCCACCAGCGAGTCATTCGATCTCGTCATCGTCGACCGCATGCTGCCCGGGCTCGACGGTCTGGCGATCATCCAGGCGCTGCGCGCCCAAGGCCACAAGACGCCTATCCTCATCCTGAGCGCGCTCGCCCAGGTCGATGACCGGGTGCGTGGGCTGCGCGCGGGGGGCGACGATTACCTCACCAAGCCTTACTCGTTCGCGGAGCTCATGGCCCGCATCGAGGCCCTGTTACGGCGCGGTCAGGCCCAGGCCGTCGTTACCACCTTGGAGGTGGCGGGGCTCCACATGGACCTCGTGGGCCGCACGGTAGCGCGCGATGGCCGGCGCATCGAATTACAGCCGCGCGAGTTCCGGCTCCTCGAGCATCTCATGCGTCACGCCGGTCAGGTGGTGACGCGCACGATGTTGCTCGAGGCCGTCTGGGACTATCACTTCGATCCTCAGACCAACGTAATCGACGTACACATGAGCCGCCTGCGGCAGAAGATCGACAAGGGATCCGACAGGCCCCTCCTGCACACCGTGCGCGGGGCGGGGTACACCCTGCGTGAAGACCCCTAGAGTACTGCGGAGCTCGACCTTCCGGCTGTCGGCCCTGTACATGGCCTTGTTCTGGGCCTCGACGGCCATCCTGCTGGGATTCATCCGGTATGCGACCGTCGGCATGATGGACCGCGAGACCCGCGAGCGCATCGATGTCGACTACCAGGTCCTGACCCAGACATATCGGCACGCCGGGATCCAGGGCCTGCGCCGGATGGTCGAGGAACGCTCGGGCGATAGGGCCGTGGCGGGGGCGCTCTACCTCCTGGTCGATACGCACAGCCGGCCGCTCGCCGGTAACCTGGCCTTCTGGCCGGACGACAGCGGCGTCGAAGCGGGTTGGATCCGGCTCGCGATCCAGATGCCCGGGGCCTCCGGGTACCTCCACCACCAGGCCACGGCCCGCATCGCCCGGCTGCCCAATCACTATCGCCTCTTGGTCGGCAGGGATATCCAGGATCGGCTGGTGTTCCAGGAGTTGATCACGCAGAGCCTGCTCTGGTCCGTCGTGATCGTCGGCGTTCTGAGCCTGATCGGCGGGGTCATCATCAGCCAGCGGATGCTCCGCCGGGTCGATGAGCTGGCCCGCACTGCGAACACCATCATCCAAGGCGACCTCGGCACGCGTCTGCCGGTCCAGGGGATCGGCGATGAGTTCGACCGCGTCGCCCAGAACGTCAACCGGATGCTGGACCAGATCGAGCGCCTGACCTCGGGCATGCGCACCGTGATCGATAGCGTCGCGCACGATCTGCGGGGTCCGCTGACGCGCATCCGGGGCCATATCGAGCTGGCGCTCGCGGGCCCCACCGACGCCATGGCCTACCGCCAGGCACTCGACACGGCGCTCGCCGAGAGCGAGCGGCTCCACCGTACGGTCGATGCCCTGCTGCAGATCGCCCAGGCCGAATCCGGGACCCTCGGGATGGAGATGGAGCCGATCGATCTCGCCGCCGTCGCACGCGATGTGCTGGACCTCTACCAGCCGTTCGCCGAGGACAAGGCGCTCCGGATCGAACACGACATTGGAGCCGGCCACTGGATCCGGGGCAATCGCCAGTTGCTCGCCCAGGGACTTGCAAACCTCGTCGACAACGCCATCAAGTACACCCCGGAAGGCGGGCGGATCGGCCTTCGCGTGTCGTTCTCGGGCGGAGAGACGCGCCTCGAAGTCTGGGACAGCGGACCCGGTATACCCGAGGCGGATCGGGCCCGGGTGCTGGAGCGCTTCGTACGCCTGGATGGGAGCCGCACGACGCCCGGCAGCGGTCTCGGCCTGAGCCTGGTCGCGGCCGTGGCCAAGCTCCACGGCGCCCGCCTCACCCTCGGCGACAACGCCCCGGGCCTCTGCGTCGTCCTGGCCTTCGAGGGGGCGACCCGTGCCGAGGGATGACGCGCGGAGCCCGGAGATCCGCCTCCCTGCGCGTCGTTACGCCTGAACTTTTCTCAAGCTGGTGTCCTCGCCCGTGCAACGTTCGTTTGAGGAAGATCTCGAAGCGCTTGCGCGGATCGTCTGGCGTGGCCGGTGAGTGATAATAAGTTACTAAGAACTATCGAGCTTATGACGGAAGGCGCCATCGCAGTCCAGGGAAACGAGCGTAGTCCCTGTCCAAGGTCACCCACTCGCAGCCCGATTCGAGTGCCAGCGCCGCGTACCACGCGTCAGGTACCAGGTTGCCGCAAGCATCAGCGTCTTTGCACAGACGGGAAAAGATGGACCAGTGCTGCGATCCGGGCTGTATCAGTACGCAATGGGGCTGAGCCATGAGGGTTTCGCAGAATTCGACGACTTCGGCGAGAGCGCTAGGGTGGGAGAAAATCTTGGGATGGGTTGTCACCCGGATGAGCCCGCTCAGCACTTGCGGAGAGGTGCCGTAGCGCGAGTCGCCGTTGACGACTCCGTCCAGCCAATTTCGACAAAGATGGTGGTCACCAGAGTCGGATCGGAAAGCATGAACGAGGACGTTGACGTCAGGGAGGATCATGGCTCCTCCATCCGGTCCTGGAGATCGCTCGACCGGTTCAGGTCGACGCCCGGCAGCGTACCGCCCGACCTTTTGGAGATTGGCAATTGCACCCGTGTTCGCCTCGCCGCCTTGGATTCAGCCAGCACGGTCTTTAGGCCCTCTTCGACCAGCGAGGTCAGAGTTCGGCCTTGCTCGGCGGCCTTCTTCTTGGCCCTGTGCAGTAGATCGTCTGATAGTCGGATCGTCGTTCTCATATGTCAAAGAATATGTCGTGGGCATTAGTATGTCAATGAAGTCGGAGCGGACGCAAGATGAAGACCCTGACCAGCTGCTCGTGGTCACGGTCTGCGCCATTGGGGGAAGCTTATCCATCTCGAGGACATCATCGGCGCGTTCCTCTGCGGCATCGCCATCAGCCAGGTACCCGCCGAAGGCCCCGCGCGAGAAGCTCGCTCTTCATCCGCGGCTCCTTCGTCGTAGTCGGGATCCGCGATTAAGGGGTCAGGCGGAAATATATCGAGCCTGGCCGAGCCTGGCCCCTTTAACCCACCAAGCCCTACTCGTTGGCGGAGCTCATGCGATCGATCTCGCCGCCGTCGCACGTGATGTGCTGGACCTCTACCAGCCGTTCGCCGAAGACAAGGCGCTCCGGATCGAACACGACATCGGAGCCGGCCACTGGATCCGGGGCAATCGCCAGTTGCTCGCCCAAGGGCTTGCGAACGTCATCGACAACGCCATCAAGTACACCCCGGAAGGCGGACGGATCGGCCTTCGCGTGTGGTTCTCGGGCGGAGAGACGCGCCTCGAAGTCTGGGACAGCGGACCCGGTATACCCGAGGCGCATCGGGCCCGGGTGCTGGAGCGCTTCGTACGCCTGGATGGGAGCCGCACCACGCCCGGCAGCGGCCTCGGCCTGAGCCTGGTCGCCGCGGTGGCCCAGCACCACGGCGCCAGCCTCACGCTAGGCGACAACGCCCCGGGCGTGCGCGTCGTCCTCGCCTTCGAGGGGGCGACCCGTGCCGAGGGATGACGCGCTCAGTTAGGGAGATCCGCCCTCCCTGTGCGTCGCTACACCTCGGTCAACCCGCCCGCTCGATCGGGTACCGCGGCAGGCGCATGGGATAAGAGCCATCAGGAACGGGCTCATTTGATTCGGGGCTCAGTGCAGCCTAATTAGCCGACATTATTCGAGCCCGGCCCATTTTTTCCCGTCTCCGGCGGCGGCCCTACGTGATGGGCCGCGGTCCTCACGCGTCGACTCACCAGAGAGATGGTTTATACTTCCTATGCTCTCCGAGGTCGTGCTTTCGGAGCAGATAAGGCAAATTTCTTGGGTCAACATGCAGCATGGCTGCCGCTTGCCGCTTGATCCCGTGAGCACGCGAGAGCGCTTCAAGAAGGATTTGTTTTTCCGCCAAGTTCAGTTTTTCCCTTAAACCGGGTTCCACCGCAGGTTCAGGCGCGCTTCCCATCGCGCCGGATTGCGCAAGATTCATGGGGAGACTGGAAGGCCGAATAGCCGGACTCTTTTCAACGATAACCGCATGCTCGATCGCATTTTCGAGCTCCCGCACATTGCCAGGCCAATCATACTGAAGCAGCACACTCAGCGCTTCAGGAGCGATGGAACCAATGTCTTTGCGGACTGTCTTGGCGTGCTGCTGAACAAAGTATTTACCCAGAAGCGGTATGTCTTCCTTTCGCTCACGCAACGGCGGCAGCGAGATCGAGAAGACGTTGAGACGGTAATACAAGTCTTCACGAAACCTGCCTTCGCTGACCGTTTTCACGAGATCGGTATTGGTCGAGGCGAGCACCCGCACATCGACTGATGTCGTCACAGAACTGCCTACGGGCTCAAACTCTCGTTCCTGCAAAACACGCAGCAGCTTGGCTTGCCCGGCGGGCGACATACTGCCTATCTCATCTAAGAGGATTGTGCCGCCGTCAGCCTGCTTAAAACGACCGCGTCGATCGCGAACCGCGCCGGTGAAGGCTCCTCGCACGTGACCAAAGAGCTCGCTTTCCAACAGCGTTTCCGTGAGCGCAGCGCAGTTGACCTTGACGAAGGGACCGCAACAGCGATGGCTGTGGGCATGAATGGCGTTCGCGATGATCTCCTTACCCGTCCCGCTTTCCCCTTGGATCAACACGTTCGCATTACTTTTCGCTACCGAACCGATGAGCCGGCACACATCCCGGATCTTCTCGCTTTGCCCGATGATCATCGGAAAGCTCATGTCTTCTCGCGGAGTGGACCCGCGATCCTCTCCGCGTTCGTCGCGAATGGATAAAGTTCCCTCACTCCTGCAAGCGATCACATAAATATAGCTCCGTGAGTTCCATTCGACCCAGGTCGCGCTCACGTTCACCGCGATGGGCTCCCCGCCTTTCTTTAGCAGTTGCACACCCTCCCAATGGGTCTTCTGGCTCCTCCCTTCAAACATAAGCTCCAGACCGCCCCGGGACCGCACGAGGCGATCAATAGCGAGGCCCTTGAGTTCCTCTGGCCCATAGCCGGAGTCCTTTAACGCCTGGGCGTTCGCCTCAATAACGGTCCTGGTGACGGCATCGACGATAAAGATCGGATCGTTCGCGGCGTCGTAGAAAGCGTGGTGAAGGCCGGTTGCATGGTTCATGATACCCCCTTAGAATGCTCGCTGATTTTACCACCTCTTTCACCCCCCGCCTTTACTTTTTATGAACAAACAAGTTTCGCTATAGCAATTCTAACAGATTTGAGAAGACGTACTCTTTAATCACATGATCAACCGAAGTCCCTACGATCGAAGGCTGATCGGCTGCACTCACCAGAAATAAAACCTTGGCAGCCGGCTGCCGCCGTTGTATAACCGCTGCCCATCGCCGCTCGGACGAGAACGGTTGCGAAACCCCGATCAATACATACTTATAGCGCTTCCCGCGCAATTTGTCCATAGCGTCCCGGACCGTAGCTGCGCACTCTACGTCGGGATATCCCGCCGCGAGGAGAAAATTCTGCAGCTCCTCCCGGAAGTACGCATCGCTGTCACAAATGAGAATGGCAACTAACGCGCTCATTTCCGCCTTCACGCATCGCCGTCATGAGTCTCGCCAGATCGTTCTCCTGTAACAGATCCCGCACACGATCCCCACTTTGATGCAGACGACATCCTAGGGGGCCGCGATCACTGTCACCGTTCCATTCGATCCCAGATACTTGAGCTCCCTGTACTAGCTTCTAAGGAACCACCTCGAGCGATATCTCGTCGATGTCACCATCGGCATTCGTGACCCGAATCGTGGTACGACCTTGAGCAACCGGGCTGACGACCCCGCCTGCATTGACCGTGGCAACAGCAGGATTGTCGGAGGCCCAGACGGTCCGACCCCCCCTTGGATTGGAAAGGGTGAGTCTAACAGGCGCTCCGTTGATGCGTAGACGGAGCGTCCTTGGATCGATGTACGGATAGTTGAAGTACGGAGTTCCGCGAAAGATGTCCGGCGCATGAGGCCTCGAGGCATTCTGAGCTGCGGTCACTCGTGCGGTTAGGAACCGTTGGAGGCGTGCACCATATTGCGCGTTCGTCTCATTGGATCGGTGAGAAACGTCGCGCTCCAGGGGGATGTTGATCTGATTCGCGGGTACCGCAAGGTGATTCAAGAGCAACCCCCAATGACTGGCGTATCCAGCGGGCGCCCGTGGGGGTGCGGCAATAATGCCCTCATGGGCCTCGACGTTCACTTGGATCTGCCCGATCTGGGGACGGCCGCCGGGGAGCGGTAGGCCTCGCCGGCTGGCATCGTGAGCGCGGAAGAAGGGATGCGTAGGGTCATACAGTGCCTCATTGCTGAACGCTTGAGGAGTCCACGTGAGAGGTGCTGCATCCAGAAAATTGAAGCCCTCGTTCGGCCCGCCACCCACGATCCTTGTCTGTATAGTATGACTTTCCCGCGCGTCCGAGACTCCGAGCCCAGGATCCCGCGGATCATGCCCAGGACGGTTGAGACGTGGCTGCACCGGCAGATTCCCGTGTCCAGCCCGTGGGAGAGGTATGGGTGGAGCGTTTTCGGTCCAGGGTCGCGGGGTTATCGCCACCGCAAGTGACAGGGTCTGGACGGCTCCTCCAACGGTCACATCGACTCTGATCGTGCCGCCTTGGACCATGGTGCCTTGCCAGTTGGCGACATCATTATTCCCCGGTCGTTGAATCGCCACACCCCTACCAACAAATCTCCAATTGGAGAAGGTCGCGCCTTGCGGTGCATTCGTCACCTCGTAATTCCCCTGCGTGGCCCTCTCTATCGGTGTTGGCCCGGTCAGACTGAGGCTGACCTGCTCGAGCAGTTCGACTCCGGTTGCATCCCGGGAAGTGATTCCTTCCACGCGCTGTCCGGGGTATCGCAGCCGGAGAAGCAAGCTGTCGTAGTCGAGCCAACCGTGCTCGTCGCCCATGCGCCGTGCAAATCGATTTTCTAAACAGTGGGGGAAAGGCCCGGAGTCAACAACCTGGGCGAAGAGTCCTGGCCGCCTAGATTCCGGCCGAAGACCGGCGGCAGGCAGTGCCTCTGCCTGGAAAACCTCGCCAGTACCTAGGACGGCCAAGTGCGCCAGGCGGCCCTCTCCGAGTGCCCGCCGTGCTGAGATGTCGCCACGGCAAAGCTCGTTACTAATTCGTGTTCCCGGCAACGCAACGACTTCAAAATGGTTATTCAAATGGTCTCGCAGCATAGAGCGTCTGCCAGAGGTAAAGGCATCGAAAAGATCGGCCGCAGAGAAAGCCCGCTGGTCCCAGACTTCAGTGGAGATTCTTGATTCGAGGAGATGCGCTTCGGACAGCAGATGACGCAACAGCTCCGCGGAACAGCGGAGCTTGCCAGAAGCAATAGCCTGGTCCGTCGAGTAAACGAGGCTCTTGCCAAACCCTCGGTCGTGCATCTCGTCCGGTTCGCCGGGGTGGGCCAACACCCGCTCCCCGAAATCGGAAGACAACTCGGACTTCAAGTCGGACTCCGCCCCAAAGTCTCCCGGGAGGCCGCCTTCACCGGCGTGTCTGAAACCTCGGCGAAGGCAAACGCCGCCTACGTGTCCATCAGGATCGACGACACTGTGCCACAGGCCCTGCCCGGTAGCCTCATCCGGCAAGAGTTTGCCTTTCCCGCCTCCGGCGGCGGCGTCATACGGCACCACGAACGATCCTCTCGGCGGGTTCAGCCAGAATTGCAGCGCATAACTCGGGTCTTCAAGCTGGATGTTGAGGTAATCAGGACGCGCATTCAGCATCTCCCCCCACAGCTGCAACCTGAGCTCGCGGGCGAAGCGTCTGGCCCCACGGGTGATGGCTCCGTCGATGACGTGGATATCGAGTTCGCTGTCGTGCGTCAGACTGCGTCTGTTGACGTTGGCAGAGCCGATCTTGGCGTACACATCGTCAATCAGCCAAACCTTGCTGTGCAAAAAGATTTCTTCGGGATGACTGCTGTCCCCGGAGTGCTCCAACTTGGGGACGATTCCTGGGGCCATGCCCTGTGTCATCAAAGCGAACTCACTCTCTACATCTTCTAACCGCGCGCCCTTTACTTTAGGAGCCCGTGAGTCCCTGCGGAGATAGAAGACAAGCACCTTGGCTTTAACGCCGGGTTTCTTCGCTTCAGCCTGCAGAACACGAATGAAGCGATATCGAAACTGCCGCCCATTTGGCTGGCCGGCGTAGTTTGGAAGAACGATGATCAAGTATTCGATGCGATGCACGGCAGCGAGCAGGTCGGTGAGGATCCCGAGCGTGTCGCCCGAGCCGTCGGCCCGCCCTTCCGCATAGGGAGTGGCGTACTGATCTTCGAAATAGATAAACCGCCGAGCCCGCTGAATGGCCCGACGTAAGGTCAGCAATGTCCCCGTTTCACCCAACGGGGCAAAGGGGTAGCTGCAATGCCACGGATAGGTCCGCGTTACTTGGACGAATTGTGATCCCACGCTCTTTGTTGCTGGCGTAACACTCGGATCGATTCGAGGAAGACTACCAGTGGGCAAAACCTCCGAATTGAAATTCCAACGTAGCACGAACGTCGCATTCAGATCGGTAACCGCCGGACCTTCGACCTTCGCGTGGAGATCATGGTAGGGTGCTTCGATCGTATGGAAGGGGGTGTCGAGCCGGTTCGGATTGATATCGATCCCACCACAGAAGCCCACTGCCAGGTCGTTGCCCGCGCTGGCGATCATGAGCTTCTGATGGTGCGAGCCTACTCCCACGTTTGCCGAATCGAATATCGCAAAGCCTTTTCGCCTCGATCCCTGTTTCAGCTTATTGATCCGGTTAACAGCTGCGCTGTTATGTCTGTAATGCATCAAGCTGGGGCTGGGCACTTTCCAGACGAGGGCGTGCACATCGGCACCACCCCGGACGATATCCTCAGTCAGCTTGGCGAAGGTGCTCCCGGCCTGCCCCGGAATCATTTCAAAGTGGTCGCTCAGCCACCATCCTGCAAGGCGCAGAAAGTGTTTATCGGTCGATCCCCGTACCTTCCCCATCGCCTGGACCATCTCCTTAAAGGCGGCTTTCCCGTCGACGAGCGGTGTCACTCGGTTTCCCTCGGTGAAAAGCGGAAGGTGGCTCTCGTTGTGAGCGAACCAGTGTTCCTGGCTGAAGACCTGAGCCATGAAGATAGATTGTAACGACCAGTGTGCCGGTGCGCTGAGTAACTTCCTCGGAGTTCGGCTGCTGCTCGATCCGGAGGGAAGCTCCGTTAGAACACGGTTAGTGATGGACACGGTGCGGTCGCCGGGAGTCGGGGTCGGCAGCGCGACCGTTCCACGGTCTGGAGTCCTCAGTACGTAGGCGGTCGCCGATACCATCTCAGCTACTGTCACGGTGCCCTGAAACGGAAGATCATATTCATCGCGCAATTCCAGGAGAATCCGTTTCGTCAGTTTCGGCAGGAGACCATGCGGCACCTGCGAGCTGGGCAGCTTGACGCGGATCGTCGCGGTGGGTCCCGAGGCGACCCGATGGTAGAAGGAAGTGGGGTCCAACCTGCGCGTCGCCTTATTGGCAGGATCGAAGATCTCCGTCAGGCGCAACCATCCTGGTTCCCCGACGAGGCCGCTGGGCGTGTAAAGTACCTCGAAACCCAAGTGAGGCTTGCCCTCTCCGGTACTGGCGACAAATCCCAGCGCGTCACCTGCTTTTACTTCCACCTGGAACTTACCTTCGATGAAGCGGTTCCGAGTCTCGGCGAGAGTTTTTTTTCCCTTGTTCTGCGTGCTGCTTTGCCAACGCACCAACTCTCTCTTCACTGCCTCGGAGTCGGCCACGCTGGTGATATCAACGTTCCGATAGAGAAACACCACCAGACTCTCGCCGACTACGGATTGGAGATCTTGCACGGCCTGTCCCATCACATTCCCCAAAACCAAAACCGGGGACAGGGGGCCTGGGATCAAGCGCACGGTACCATCGACGACAGCAAGAAGCGGATACTTGCTCAACGCCGAACGCTGAATTTCGATACCGAGATCCGTGTTAAAGACGCCAGCTGGAAGTGGTCCGTAGGGGTGGTGCTCGGACAGGTGACTTGAGTCGCTTGGCGAAGACAGGGGGAAATACACATCCGTTGGCATGGATCGGCCTCCTTTCAGGCAATGATTTCACGATGCTCGTGCTTTGTCTTGCCGTTCCTGTCGATGGCACGCAGATGATAATGGCATTGCTCACGCATTTAACCGGGGAGTTCCGCTGGTCATCCCGTCCCTTCAAGTACCGCTTGCACTTCTACGGAGCAGAGCACGATTCACGCGACTGGGGCTCCACCTCTGACCTGATAACGGAAGTTGCTTCTCACCTTCTGTCCAGGGGAGTCGGGCCAGCCGAGCGAGATTGCGTCCCCCACGCGCAGCTTTTCGAATTCAAATGCGAAGAAACGATACAAATGTGGACCCGCCCCTTCGTACGAGATGAGTGGCACCTCGCCGACAAAGAGGACGGGCGAGACGTCCGCAATTGGGAGCTCCTCCGAGGTGCGAACCATAATCTCGACCGCCTCGCGTGCCTCCCGCCGCTGACGATCAGCATAATAAACTCGCGGCCGCTCGTACCCCCTGCGCACCGCCTCCACGCCGACAATCTCCGGCAGCAACCGACTTCTCATAGACATGCCGACACGAGTACTCTCTGAATTCATTCTCTTTCTCCTTACGCAATTTGCAACTGGTCAAACGCCAGAGCCCGCCCGTCCTTCCGATCCATGCGCAGCAAAATTGCTTGGACCTTGGTCGTATGAAAGCCGGGCTCGGCGCCCCTGATGCACGAGACCGGGAAGCGCAGCGTCTTGAGCATGGTCTTGGTGTAATCCGTCCCTAGGATGACGACGTCATCCTTGCGGCGATCATAAGGGCGCGGCAGCCCGCCGACGTCATCCGAATCTATGAATCCCTTCTTGCGCCGCGCGTCCTCCAAGCCGAGTTTGAAGCCAGTCGCTTCGACGGGCACGCTCGAGCCGTCATAAACCTCGGCCGTGCGAACTAGAATCTCGCGTCCGGTGAGGTCCATCGGTGCTCCCAGATCCCAGCGGAACAGTCCGGAGGCGGTGCTACTCTGCGCTACCATCCCGCGCGTATTGCCATAAAACGTGCCGTTGAATGCTCCAGACGTTTTGCCAAATTCATATTCGTCCGCAGTCAGCCGTCCGGACTTGGAATTACGCTTGCCCAACGCATTGCGGTCGATGTCATGATCTTCGTTATCATCGACAATCGTGGGACCGGTTCGCTCGAAGGAAATGTGGCAGTCTCTAAAGCGCGCAACGCCGGGAGGAATTTCCAGTCCTTCCATGAATTTGCGCAAGTCGTGACCGAGCAGGACAGTACGGAAGAAGGCGCAGCCATAGGCGGTAAGAAACGCCCTTTCGTCAGCTTCGTTCATGACGTTTATGCTGGACCGAAGTTTAGGCAAAAGACCGGTCGCGGGATCCAATTTCCTCAGATCGTCCGAGACCCATTGGGTGTTGAAAAAGTTGTGGTTGGCATCGTGAATATATAACTGACACTTGAATGGGTCAGCGGATGCCTGGTCATAGAACTTGGCCCCATAGTTCGGCCTGACATCCAGATCGGCGGCGGGTAGGATAGTCATGAAGGCAAAGCCCGCCGGTCTGCTCTTCGTCGCACCAATATCGGTTGGCGCGATGGAGATGACGCCTTTCACCGCAAGGCCGCTAATGCCCGTGGCGGCCAGAGCCAATAGCTCAGGCACGACTAGCACCGCTTCGCCACCACGCGAATGCCCGACTAGTCCGACACGCCCAAAATCAATGTGACCACCGAAGATGGGATCGCTGCCCTTGTGCAGTGACTGGAAATGCTGGATGGCACCGAGGACGAGATCTGCCCGATTCTCAATGTTTGGCGGGTCGAGACCGACTGCGCCGCCGAATTGATTGCAGTCCACCGACACGGAGATAATTCCCATCTGAGCCAGCAGTTGCTGGAAATACTCGTAACCCTTGTGATTGGCTATAGGCACAAAACTGCCCGGATTCGTGGCGCGCTCGTGCAAGCGGTTCGCCGGGTCATGGAAGAGGGCGTGATTGCCGTGAGCGATGAACACGATCGGCGCCTTTCCTCCGGCCACCGCCTTTGTGTTGAAGGGGACGTGCGCGCCGCTCTTCTGCCCTGGGTAGAACACATTGCCCTTCACTTCGTAGCTTGTTCCTCGAACGGTCAACGTGACGCTGAAATCATCGGTTCCTACGGCTGAGAGATTGAGCGCGGTCGGGTCGTCGCGAGTCACGCCGGGAGACACGCAGCGGCCCAGCTCCTCGGCGATGCTTCGGATCTCGACCCAACCGCTGGTCTTGCTATAGGCTAAGTAGTGCGGCTTGCCCTCCATCTTGAAAGGCATGATCGTCGTCCAGTCCGGCGCCCACTTGAAGTTGGGATCCTTCGGCGTGCCCCAGATCGTTTTATCCACGCCTTTGCCGTCCGCCTTGATGCGGTCAATGCGCACCTCGCCCGTCCCGGCCATGTATGCCAGATAATGGGGCTTGCCATCGAGGGTAAAGGGCATAAAGTGCGTCCAGCCCGGCGTCCACTTGAGACTGAAATCAAAAGGCGTGCCCCAGATGACGTCCGCGCCTTTGCCATCCGGTTTGATGCGGCTGATGCTGACATTACCGGTGGAGCTGTCGTACCAGAGATAGTGGGGCTTGCCGGTTACCTCAAACGGCATGAAGGTCGCGCCCGTCTTACGCCCCTGCGGCAGCGGCTCTTGCCAGATCGGTTCCATCCCTTTGCCATCCGCCTTGATGCGGTCAATGCGCTCCTCGCCCGTGCCACTCTGGTAAGCGAGGTAGTAGGGCTTGCCACCCAGCGTGAAAGGCATAAAGTGAGTCCAATCCGGCGCCCACTTGATCTTTGGATCAAGCGGCGTGCCCCAGATCGTGTCCACGCCCTTACCGTCAGGCCTGATGCGGTCGATGCGCACCTCGCCGGTCTTCGCCTTGTAGGCGAGGTAATGCGTGCGCGCATCCCCCGACAGCTTGAAGGGCATGAACGTGGTCCAACCGTCGTCCCACTTCATGTATTTGATGACTTCCACGGGCTCTTTCGTCTTAGGGTCAGGTCGCGCACTGGGGAGAATGCGATAATTCCAAGCAGCACCGGTGGAACTGTCGTACGCGAGGTAGTGAGGTTTGCCGTTCAACTCAAAAGGCATGAACGTAGTCCAGCCGGTGAGAAGGACTCGACCGCTGAAGCTCTCGATCAGATCGGGAGGTATCACGCTTTCGTCCGGGTGCATGCCTTCGGCAATGCGCTGACGTACATGCTCGCGCGTTCGCAGCACCATCTGGCCGTAGGGCAATCGTCCCGTAGCATCTACCACGCCGCGCGCAAATGCATCTGAGAGTGTGTGTGGACGAGCGCCCGTTTCTACCACTTGCGCGTACTTGCCGGGACCTTTTATCTCCGGAATCAACCCTTCGGATAGCAGCTCCTCATAACCCCGTAATTCGGGTGAGGCGATCACGGAGAGGTGTCCCAGCCCGGCTTCGCCACGCCGGATCAGCAAATCGCCCGTGTGCAGTCTTCCGTCGAGAGGCGCTCTCGGCGGCGCGACCACTTCGAAATTCTGTCCGAGTTGATCGCGGAGCGCCTCGCGTCCTGGATAAGCAAACGCGTCGAACAATTCCGCAGCAGAGAGCAACCGCCCACTGCCTAGCGGAGTCAACGACTCTGCCATCCCTGCTCGCGAGAGTACGTCGTGAAGCACCTGCGTCGGCGCGCGGGCAACCGCTCGTTCTGCAATCATCTGATCCGCCAATTCGACCAACCCAAAAGCATCTATTTCAGTGGCCGATGAGCTGGTAGAAGTCTGCTCGTTTACTACATCCGTCTCGTACAGCTCTTGCTCTGTGGCCTCGACGTTTTCGTATACGGCGGGTTCCTCGTCCTCTTCTTCCTCGAAAAGCCGATCATCTGGCTCGCTCCCCCATTCCTCGTCAGCGTCACGTGTCCCTGGCTCACGGGATTCGTACGCTTCGAAGGAAACCGTATTCGGATCGCCGAGTGGGTTGGATTCGCCATTCTCCTGAGGCGGGTCCTGGTCCCATGTCCGAGTTGATGAAATGTTGTTTTCGCGATTCACCGTATCCCCCTCGCTTTCCCGATGTAAAGTACGCTGAAGCTGCGGAGCACCGCTTTTCATTTTGCGTGCGGCCTCGACCGCTCTCGTGATGTCGAGATAACCGCTGCCCACCCGATCTAGAACCTCCTCTGGTGCCGTCACGCGCTCTGTATTGGCGAGAAGCAGATTGCGCGTTTCTTCGATCCGCAAGGGCCGTTCTGCGGCTTGAAACATGCACGCGACCGCCCCTGCCACATGAGGCGCGGCCATACTGGTGCCGGACATCAATGTCCACGGCGGCACTTCTGCGCGTGGGTCCCGTGGTGCGGACCGGGCAGCGAGGATGGATTCCCCCGGGGCGATACAATCGGGTTTAAAACGGCCGTCGCGTGTCTTCCCGGCACTGCTGAAAGACGTGAGCTCCCGCTCAGGGGAGTGGGGATTGTAGGCGCCCACGGCAATCGTACGGAAGCCGTTACAGATGGTGCCCGTCGTAGACGAAGGCACGGCATCTTCTGGACGAAACCGCGATTGGCAGTCCGGGCACACCGAGTCACGTTCAATCCAGCAATGGTATCGCCCATCCGTCACATCCTTCCCAATGAGCGTCAGTTCCCAGGGCCCTGTCGGCCCGCCCGTATAGAGGATTATCACGATGTGGTTGTCGAGCGCATTCGGATCGTAACGCCGGTGATAGAGAGTTCCGATATCGCGGCCGCCCGCGGTGAGAGATGCACGTTCGCCCAGGGCCGCGTGTGCGGATATAGACCCGTCAGGGGATCGGATTTCGACATCGAAGACGTCGCGGCCCTCATACCAGACCTCCAGCTTATTCGGCGTAATATCGGCGTCCTCGATCTCCCACACCAGAGTCCGCTTTTCCGCGGGACGCAGTTGGCCCGAGGCGTGTATCCTGCGTTGAAAGTAGTTGCCGCAGCTCTGAACAATGCAACCGCCAGGAGCTGACCTCAGTGCCGCGTCAAGTCCTTGCTCAATGGGCGTGCTACCATCATGTTGTTCACCGTGGCGCCCCATGCTGAGGTTGATCACCCAAGGGCGCTTGTCCGCCGTCCTTACAATGAAGTGCACCGCTTCCAGCAGCGTGACCGAGTCGCCGAGCTTTGCAAGCTCGGTGCGGTCCCATGTGGAGAGATCAACCAATGCGAGATCTGCCTCCGGCGCCACTCCCGTTAGGCCGCATCCACGCCCATTGCCCGCGGCGATACTCGCCACATGCGTGCCGTGGGTACGCCCGCCGATGTCGACATCGGCAGGATGGTAGCCCAGGACCGCATAGGGATTTTCGGCGGCCAGGGCATGGTTGATATCTTCCGCCGTATAGACAATACCGTAGCCGTATGGCTGAGGAGATTTTGGAGAAGGCGGCGGGCGCTGATCCCACAGCGCCAGGATGCGGGTACGGCCGTCGTCATGGCGAAAATCGGGATGGGCGAAGTCGAACCCCCAGTCCACAACGCCGCAGACCACACCCCGTCCGGTTTCCGGTAATGATGGCGGGCGGCGTTCGTATATCCAAGGTTCCGCCTCCGAGAGCCCCTCGGCCGGCTCGATGGGATCGAGCTCCAGGTCGGGGGCCAGCCCAAACCCATGCGGCTCAGCCGGCTTCAGGCTGGTCACGCCTTCTTCTGCCCTAACCTCATGGATGTCCTCGCGCTTCATGCGGAGCGTGGCGATGTCGCCGAACTGCGCAATCACGCGGACGCCTTTGGGCACGATATTAGGTTGGCCCAGGCGCACGATCGCGGCTATCTCATCTTCGCTATCCCCTTCCTCCAGGAGTTCCCATAGTTCCGGATCCATCGGCCCGACCTTTCAGACGCCCACTCGAAACCGCCTGTGAATGCGCGATCGCGCTTCAACGGTGTTATTTCTTAGCGGGCAAGTTTCAGCGTTAGTTGAACACTTGTTTGACATCGACGTGACAAAGTTTCAGCGTTAATTGAACGCTCATGGCTTCCCCTGAAATGGTTTGTTGGGACGAAGGTAAGGTACCTCGCGAA
>JALZID010000205.1 GCA_030860485.1 Pseudomonadota bacterium
CCTTCGTACCGGTCGGCGCGCGGTGATCGGCGCGGGGCCGCGCCGGCCGACGGTAGGGGCGCATGGACGTGCGCCCCGACACCTTGGAGCGAATTGAGCCACCACTACACCTTCGTCTGCGGCACACTCGGGCCGTGGGAGGTGGCGAGCATGAGGCCGGTGCGGGGCCAAGGACTCGATCCCGCCGCGCGGATCGAGGTCGTCAACACGAGGCTCGAAGCCCTGCCGGCGGGCGCAAGCTGGGCCTTACGCGGCGTGACGAGCAATCTCCGCTACACCACGCGTGATGAAAAGGAGCGCTTGTCGGCCGTCCAGCCGGCACTCGGCCGGAGCCGCGCCAGCCGCGCGGCGCTCATCCCGATCAAGAAGAGCGCGCTGTGGTGGGACCTGGCGCAGGACGAACGCCGCCGGATCTTCGAGGACGTCTCGCACCACACGTCCATCGGCCTGCGTTATCTCCCCTCGATCGCGCGCCGGCTCCACCATTCCCGTGATCTCGGGGAACCCTTCGATTTCATCACCTGGTTCGATTACGCGCCGGAGCACGAGCGCGATTTCGACGCACTGCTCGCCGAGCTGCGCGCAAGCGAGGAATGGACCTATGTCGAGCGGGAGATCGATATCCGCCTCGTCCAGGCGGGCTAGCCCACAGTCTACCCGACGCTCTCGCAAATCAATCGCCGCGTCGCGGACGAGCGAATGAGCCAGAAGCTCACGCCGACAGCGAAAAACCTGATGCAATGGATATTCGGATTGCAGGGGCCCGCGAGCGCCACGTCAGGCGAGACGCATCTCAACGCCTCTCCAGTCAGCAGAACATAGGAGCGCGCGATGCTGGACTTGAAAGCAAAAGGAATACCCTGGAATTTGATTATCCCCGCGGTGGTTGTGGTGACGATTTTCGCCGCATGGTTTCTGCTGCCGCTCAAGCAATGGCTGCAGAGCTTCACCGATTGGATTGAAGGTCTGGGCGTATGGGGTGGTCTGCTCTTCGCGGCAGTGTACGTTATTGGAACGGTAGTTCTCGCGCCCGGTTCGCTGTTCACGATCGCAGCCGGCCTCGTGTTCGGCTTGGGGTGGGGATTTCCTATCGTAATGGTGGGAGCGACGGCCGGGGCTGCGCTTGCTTTTCTAATCGCGCGCTATGTCGTGCGCGAGAAGATAAAAGACACGCTCGAGAAGCGGCCCAGGTTCAAGGCTGTCGATAAGGCAGTCACCGAGGACGGCTGGAAAGTTGTGCTCCTTCTCCGTCTGAGCCCGTTGGTACCTTTTAATCTCCAGAACTATTTCTTCGGTATCACGAATATCGACTTCTGGCACTATGTTTTCGCGACCGCGGTCGGAATTGTTCCTGGCGTCTTGCTGTATTTGTATCTAGGCGCGATAGGCGGCGCTTTAACCGGCGGCGGCGGCGAATGGGGAACGCCGCAATGGATTTTCTTCGGAGGGGGTCTCATCGCAACCATCGTCGTCGCGGTCTTGGTCACTAAAAAGGCGAAAGCAAAACTCAAGGAAGCGGGTGTGGCGGAAGACTCGGGACAGAAGGACCGCACGCAGCCTTCGAAGAAACAATCCTACTAGGAGATTGTGGTGCATGCAACCCTTTCGCTTCGGTCCCAGGCGCTTTCCCGCGCATCCGCAGAGCGAAACTCGAAACGCTGCGGGTAAACCCTATCGTTGCATAAATATCGCTTACCTGGGGATCTCAGGCAGCTTGCAAGGCTTCGAGGTAATGAAACAACTCCTCTTGGACTAAGCGAAGGAATGCGTAAGATCATCGGAGTCGTCCGCTCTACGTAGGTCCATTCCTCGCTCGCGCGTAGCTCGGCGAGCAGTGCGTCGAAGTCGCCGGGCCCGACGAGATCGATTATCCGCGTGGTTCAGGTCGGTTGAGGTCATCGACAAGAGACCACGTTACGAATCACGGAACCACTGAACCGATCGGCGGATCACATGGCCGGCCGGGCCTTGCAACGCCCCCCTCTTGTGTCCGAGGCAGCGCCACCCGGCGACATTGGGAATATTTCACACCTTCCTCGTGAACTACGTCACAGTGACCGGCGCTCGGTCTCGCTAATTTGGCGTCCACTTCCAGCCTCGGTTCTGCCCTCGTTCGACGCGCATAAGAACGGGCCATGGCAGGAAGCAATCCGGCCTCGGTTTGACCCCGTGCCGGGCACTTACGTCATCTCGAACTTCGATCCTAGAGGCTCGACAGCATGAAGGCCGGACACGTGATTAAACGCCTATCGTGGGTTTCGGTCATCATTGCCGTCGTGTCTCTTCCTAGGATCCTCGCCGGCCTTTTTCCACTGCACTCGTCCGGTGTTGCCGGCGACCCAGTGATTGAGGCCGCGGAGCGCCCCGGCTCCGCAACTACCTCACGGGAACGGGCGATCGCCGCCCCGCACGTCCTCGATGAGCGGCGAGTAGTGGCGAAATCATCATCCGATCGCCCCACACAGGCCGAACGTGAGGCGGCGGACTAGACGAATCGTTGCAGTCCATCGACTGACAGGTAGCCCGGTGGGCTGGAGGCCATGCCGGGTGCGTCCACTAAAGGAGCTTGAGGTCCAGACCCCGCTCCACCAGCCACCGGGCTGCCAGCAACCAGGATGGCGAGCGAGCCCATATAACACCGTATGGCGCGCGCCATAGGCCAGCGGGAGGAAGGCCGTGCGATCGCGAGCTGGCCGCCTTCCACCCCCAAGTTGAACGCCAGGAGTGCCAAAGCCAGGGAACCTTGGGGCAACCCGAGATCGACGAGCACGCTCGCGAACCCGAGACCGTGCACGAGCCCGAACGCGAAGGCCAACAGCCAGCGTCGTGACGTCACCTCGCCTACACGAACCCCCGCCAACGCTTCGCCAACACCCTTGCGGGCGTCCACGCATGACCCGGGGCCATCGTGGATCGCTACTCCTTCGATGTGCGGCTCTTTCACCCGCTTCTCCGCGCCGGTTTATCCCGGCGCCCAGTGGCTCCTGTCGCTGCCCAAGCGCCTGCGCTATTTCCTTCACCCATGATCCGGCCCTCGTTGGGCCGGTTTGCGGATCTTGTTCGAAGGGGTCGAGGACCGACTCAAGGCCCTCAAGTCCCGCGCACCGCCGGAGGCCCGCTTCGGGGCGGTGACCTTTGTCCATCGCTTCGGCTCCGCGCTCAATGCCAAGCTGCATCTTCATTGTGCCACGTCGATGGGGTTTCAGCCCTGTCCTGAGCGCTGTCGAAGGCGCCGAGACTGAAGGAGTGCGGTTGCACGAGGTGACCGCTTTGACGGATGAGGACATCGCGGTGGCCACACGAGGTGCGTACCCGTGTCCCGCCGCTCTTCAGGCGCCGGGATCTGTTATCACCCGATGACGCCGCCGCGATGCGCCACTAGGAGCATGGCGGGGTTTTTCGTTCGACGCCAAGGTCCGCATCGAGGCTCGCGAGCATGCGGGACTCGAGCGCCTGCTCCGGTATTGCGCCCGCCCGATCTTTGCCAACGAGCGCTTGGCGTGGGCATCGACCGGTGAACGGGTCTACGCACTCCCCAAACCCGAGCCCCTCGGGCAAACGCCCTGGAATTCTAGATCGGCTGGCGGCCTTGGTGCCGCCCCCGCGCTGTCACCGCCATCGGCACCACGGCGTGCTCGCTCGTCCCACTCCAAACCTTCCTGCCGGTCAAGCGTATTGACCGGCACCGGCGCACCCGCGCCCGAGCACCGGATGCCAACCCCAGAGCCCCACAAACCCACCGGGCCACCCCAACTCCACGCTTCCGCCCCGGCGTGGACCGCTTTTCACCCCGCCAAATCACCGCCCAGCCGGTCCGACGAAACATTGCCCGTTGGCAACTAGCGTTGAAATTCGTATCCTTCATCGGTTTCTTTCCCGCGAATGGCGTTTTCGCGCCAACGCCTCCATCTCTCTACTCTCTAACGCTGCCGCCTTGCTATCTACCGCTCACCGCTGCTCGATACTATCCAGGTGCGCTTTGAGGGCTGGCACGTTCACCACGAGTGCCTGACTACGCCCATAGTGCACCAGCCCAAGACGTCGGAATTTGCCCATGGTAACGGTCACGTGAGGTCGGCTCATCGCGGCCATTTGCGCAAGCTCATCATGGCTCGCGTGCAGCACGACTTCACCCCCTTTCTCACCCGGAGTCACGGCGAGCTGTAGCAGCAACCTCCCCAGCCGATCTTCGGCACCTCGATACGCCAACACCTCGATACGGCGTTCCGTCTCACTTAGTCGTTCGCAGAAGGTGAACACTAGGCGCGTCAGTGCCGTGCCGTTATGTTGTAGATAGTCGACAAAGTCACTGTACCTGATCTCGAGCGCTTCACTCGCGACGATGGCGCGACTCGTGGTATGCCGAAGTCCTCTCTCTTGGGCGCAGAAGCAAAGCTCTCCGAACGGCTCACTTGCCGCGATCACCTGCAGCATGACCTCGTGGCCTCGTCGATCGCTGGTCATCACCGCCACCCGGCCGTGTCTTAGGAAAAACATTCCGTCTGCCCGATCGGCGGGCCGCCATATCCTCGCACCTTTCCGGTAACGTTGAATACTGCCGAGCGAACCGTCTTGCGGAAGCTGTTCGAGGGTGAGGCCGGCCAGGGTCTGACAGGTGTCATGGGAAGGGAACTGCGGAGGTATATCTCTCGGCATCATCGGCTCTCCTATGATGTAGGCCTCTGACCGCCGATGGCGGCCTGACAGGCGGTTTATCTTTCACCACTTCACTCGTTAGACCCAAATGACATATGGATGTAATGGCGAGTATAACAAAACTTTGAATTGACGTTAGCAGACTAACGCTTATTTCTTGAACCAACGAGCAACTAAGAAGTCAGAGAGGTGTAAAGAAGACCTATGAGCCCCAATCTGAACCGCTACCCGCTGGTGTACAGACCTTCCCAGCCCGCTCATTCACGGTCTGTCGATCGGTGTGCTGTCGTGCTCGGGCTCACCCTCGCCGGTTGCGTGAGAGGGTCTCAGGGCGTGGCGCAACAGCCCGCCGAGGCGCAGGCGAGCATCGATCAAGCCCGCCCGTCACCCGATCCAGAGGGGGGTCGCTGCCACCGGGCGACCCACCGCCATCACCCGCGCCACCACCGCGACCCATCAAACCCCAGGAAAAACAAGCGTTGGATGTACTCTGGAAGCGACCGTCGCGCCCGGGCCCATCACCGATAGCACGCGAGCCCGCGGCCGGGATATCGGTGGTAGGAAAGGGTACGGTGTTCCGTGTACTGCCCGGCCCCGCGGCATTTGCCAAAAAATCCCCCAGGAGCTCCGCGTTGCGGGAGGCTCTGTCGCTTCCCCATTATCGCAGAACATTGCCGTCCTGCCTGGTGGACAAGTTCGCTTCGCCTCGATCGACCGGACTGTAAACGACACCAAAGGTTTCGCAGGATTGGATGGCATTTGAAGGATCCTTTACCGATGAGAGGGCAACGCGTGGCGCATCGTGCAGATCGAGAAAGCTGGATCCCTGGTACGGCGGGGTGATCATCGATGCCAAGCACCATGTGCAACTGATGCGTGGTTATCCGGCTCATCCGCTGATCCAATGCGCGATCTGCTTCTGGGGCTAGGCGGATGACTCAAGCTGAGCTGTCTCGGCTTGGGCGAAGGCACAAGCGCAGCTATCGTTGGTTTCATTATAACAGGAGGAACCATGTTTACTTTCCATAAACGTATCATTAAAACTTCGGTCGTAGGTATCGGCGCATTACTGGCGGTCGGTATCGCAGAGGTAGATGCCAGCAAGTCACGGAATTCAAATGGCCCCCCCAATCCGGGACAACCGGTCGCACACCGGCTCGGGGACATCGACCGTGGCCGAGCCGTTTTTCGCTTTGCAACTTTCGGTAATGAGGGTTTCTGGACGGATGCCGTACGCTTGCCCGCGGGAATAATTGATGCCGGGGTGACGCCATTTCAGGCGTTGCAATTAGGCCTGCACATAGATATCAAACGTCTCGATCCTGACACCGTAGAACTTTTGAAGTCGGAATTGACCGCCGACCCCACAGGTCAGAGTTCGCCTACGCTCAACAACCCAGCGAACACCGTCAAACTTATCAACGCCAACGCGGTCATTGGCTTGCCTGCGAAGGACAGTAACGATGACGCCACGATCGACATCACCCAGGGCGACAAAGTCGGTGCGAGCTGTGCGCTTTGTCACACTATCACCGATGAATCGGTCTTCAATATGCCGAACGGCGGCTCCATTGGCAGGCGGCAGGATGGCCGCGCGCCGCACACGCTCGATTTTGGCACGCTGGTCGCCCTCGGCGCTAATTCGCGCGCCTATTATCCGGT
>JALZID010000206.1 GCA_030860485.1 Pseudomonadota bacterium
GCTACGATCTCCGCAAGATGAGGGCCCACGGACTCCTCGAACGCGATGGTACCCACTACGCCTACCGCCTCACCTCCAAGGGCGTGAAAGTCGCACTCCTCTTCGTGCTCTTCCATCAGCGTCTATGCGGACCCCTAGCGAACAGCCTATTTCATCATCGCCCGCATCCACAGTTTCACCCGAAGAGCCCAATCGAAGCCGCTTTGCACAAGGCCGATGACTCTATTGACAAGTCATTCAATTACTTAAAGCTGCATGAAAAATGTTGCACAGCTTTCCTCCATGAACGACAATGTGAGAATCTAGACATGTGAAAACGACAGACGCCCTCAAGTGCCCGTCCGCGCTCGCGCACGAGACCCGTCTCGCCGCATTCCGCCATCTGTTGCAGATCGGCCCGGCGGGACTGCCCGTCGGCTCACGAAGTCCCAAGCGGCAAGACGGCGGTGAATCAGCCTGCGGGCAGGACGGATGCTGCGGTCCCTTAGCGGCGTGAAGTTCACATCGGAGTTTGCTCGGCACGATGCTGCTGCTCGCGGCCGTCGTGGGCAGCGGCATCATGGGCGAAGCGCTAGCGCAGGGAAATCTCGCGGTGGCACTGCTCGCGAACGCGGCGGCCACCGCGGGGGTGCTCTACGTGCTGATCGCGATCCTGGGCCCGCTGTCCGGCGCCCACTTCAATCCTGCGGTTTCGCTGGTCGCCTTCGCGAGGGGTGAGCTGTCGGGCGCTGACACCACGGCGTATCTGCTCGCGCAATTCGCGGGCGCGATTCTCGGCGTGCTGCTTGCGCATCTTATGTTCGACGTCGACCTCATGCAGCTCTCCGCCAAGACGCGCTCGAGCGTCGGACAGTATGTGAGTGAGGGCGTCGCCACGTTTGGTCTTGTGCTCACGTTTCTCGCCGGCGTGCATCATCGGCCCAGTGCAGTGCCGCCGCTCGTCGCGAGCTACATCTTCGCCGCCTACTGGTTCACGGCATCGACGTCATTTGCGAATCCGGCAGTGACCGTCGCGCGCGTCGCAAGCCGCGGGCGCCGCTGCGGCGGCGCTCTGTGCACGCATGCTGCTCGGCCGGCCTAGTGGGGTGCGATAGACCCCATCGAGCGCGACGGCCGGAGATGTGCGGAATGGTAAGTCACGTCGACGTTTGAAGCGAGGAATCAGCGTCCCTCAGCGGGAACCATGCTCTGTCGAGTGCGAGTGTAGGTGGTGCCGGCCGGCAACCCGCGTGGCCTTACGCACCAGCGGATCCTTCTCCTTGTCGCCGAAATCGGCGAAGTCGACCCGGCGATACTCCCCGAGCGTTTCTGTTTTGCTGCGCGGTACGGGCGCAGCATCGACAGGCCAGGTCTCGAGCAAGCGTGTGACGATCCGACGGCTCTGATCACGGCGTTCGATTAATAACGGAAGCGAGATCGAAACTAACCAGTGGACTTCCGTCGAGACGCCGTCGGGCGTGCCGCGAAAGACCTTGACCAAACCAGTTGTTGCCCTGCGTGAGCTTACTTCCTTCAGGTGTGTTCCGAGTGCCTGGGGATCGATAAGGGATTGCAGATGACGCCACGACAGGTGCTTTTGCATGGCAGCGAGATCGCCCGGGTAATAGTCGACCACGGCTCGGTCGTCGGGAAAAACCTGCTCCTTGGAGATGCGTCCCTCGCTATCCCTCGACCAGATTTCGCTGAACACGCCCCCCACCGTGCGGGTTTCGACCCGCTGGTCATCGCGCCACAGATACCAGCGCAACCGCGTGTGACCCTGTGCCGTGGTCTGATCTCCCTCGGCAAGCACCTCCGTCTCGTATAGCGCGGCGAGCGGCGGGAACACTCTCGCCGGCGCCGTGGCCGGGTCATGATCATGGCCCTCGCCGGTACCGGTCGCCTCCATCTCCCGCGGAACCCCCTGCAGGGTTGCGGACAACACGATCAAGAGCCATGCAGTCGTTGTTTTGAGTCGATCCATGTCAATCCCGTGTTAGCGATAGCCCCAACGTAGAAGCATGGGGGCGAGGAAACATCCCCGCCTTCCCGGCTGGCCGGGCGTAGCCACCGGATGAGCACAAATATAACGTTGAGCCCGCTTAAAAGCGGAAAGCTTCCTTCATCACGTGATAGATCCAGTTCTGTTCCATGACGCCACGCACGAGGTGCGCTTTAGGACCGCTGCCGTAGATCGCCACATCCTCACCCGAATGCGTTTCCGAGGAGAGCGGTACCGTCGATTCCGGCATGAAGGTCGGTACCGTGGTGTCAACGCTGGTCATGTCGGGCCGCAACGCGCCGTTGGTGAAGGACTCTGGATTGTGCGGGAATGTCTTGAGGCCGGCAGGCTGGACATCGGACGCGCCCGTATAGCCTGGGCCGTTGGCGTAGCTCAGCGTGGTGTAAGGGAGGCCGAGCGCATCGCTTTGGAGCTCCGTCGGATCGCCGTCTACGTTCGGCACCTCGGCTACCTTACCGAGGATCGGGTTGCCCCGATGGGGGTAGCCGGCGATCGTGAACACATGGCTGTGGTCGGCGGTCACGATGATGAGCGTCTCTTCGGGATCGGTCATCTCGTAGGCCTTCTGGATCGCCTTCGCAAACTCGATGGTATCGGTGAGCGCCCGATAAGGGTTGCCGGCGTGGTGGGCGTGGTCGATGCGCCCGCTCTCGACGTGCAGGTAAAAGCCCCTCTTCTTTTTCTTCGAAAGGATCTGGACCGCCTTTGCGGTCATCTCGGACAGCGAGGGCTCGCCCCCCTTATCGCTCGGACGATCATGCTCGTATTCCATATGCGAGCGTTCGAACAAGCCGAGCAAGTGGCTGGTCGCCGCTGGATCCGCCGCGTCGAAGCCTGCCCGGTCATACACAAACTTGGCGCCGGGGCCACGCGTGCTCACCCACTCGTCGGTCAGGTCGCGGCCGTCCTTGCGACGACCCACGTTGGTGCCGCCGTCTTCCGGATCGACCAGGGTGTCCGGTTGAAAATAGGAACGACCGCCGCCCAGGGCAGCCTTCAGGCTGTCCTTGACCCCACCGGTTAGCTCGATGAGCTGGCGGGCGATATCTTTCACCGCGCAGGAACCGGCGGGCAATCCGTTCGTTTCCTCATACGAGCGGATCTCGCTGTCACTCTCCCAGTCACGCACCGCCGTGTGCGCGTAGTTCGCGCCCGGCGTCGCATGCGTCAGCCGCGCGGTACTTACGACGCCGGTGTCTTTGCCGGCATGGGCGGCCTGCTCGAGGATGGTCTCTAACGACTTCGAAGCGATCACCCCCGGATCGCACTCGTAGCGCGCGGTGGTGTGGTCGACCGCCAGCATGCTCTCGCGCGCCTTGTAGCCGGTGACCATGGCGGTCGTCGTCGGTGCAGAATCGGGGGTCTGCTGGTCCCAAGAATAAACCTTGGACAGCGCGACGTAGGGCAACTTCTCGAAGAACAAGCTGTGCTCCTCACCGGGCTTACCCATCTGCTGCCCTTCCAAGATGCGGGCAGCCGTCACGGTAGAGACTCCCATGCCATCACCGACAAAGAAGATCACATTCTTGGCCCGGTGCCTTATCGGGAAAAGCTTTTTTGCGTTCTCTATGTACTCCTGGCCGGCATCGAACCAGTCGGATACCGACTCGGGTCCTTGTACCGCGGGCTCGGCCCCGATCGCCACGGGAGCCGCCACCGTTGTAGCGAGGGTGAAGAAAGCGCTGCGTACGGCCAGATTCGGGTGTTTGTGTTTCATCAACTCACTCCTTTGTCTCTTAAAGGAACTGCGCATTACGGACACGCCAACCGTACCAGCCTTTTGTGACGCGCTCATTACGTTTTAGTGAACATGAGGAGAGTGGGCCCAAACGAGATGGGTGTAGGTCGCAAACTGATCAATGGAGGCGACGGCGCCGTAGTGCTACGACGTTGTCCGGTGGGGTAACGTCCGTATGGTAGGTTTGGTCGCCTGACCGCGCTACGACGTCAGCGGTTCACCCACGGCGTCGCCTCGTAGACGAGGAGCTGGGCCTGGTTGTCAGTCTCGGTCATGAAGTAGACGCGCATCGAGCGATTGCCGACCGGCTCGGCCCAGAACGCATTGTGCGACAGCGCCAGCCCGGGGTTGGGACCACTGCCCTCGTCGACGAATCCATTGACCGGGACCTGATGCGCAGGCCGCGCGCGGCGGAGGTCGACGAGATCGAGGCCGCCGAACGCGATCGAACCGAACGGCGTGCTGTAGCCGCCCACGCCGCCACAGAGCATGTACTCGACGCCTTGGTAGTGGCAGTCCTGGTAGTCGATGTAGGCCTCCGTTCGGCACCCAGTGCGATTGCTCGACCTGCAAAGCGCCGCGCTTCGGCCCCTTGAGCCTCCATGTGTAGAGACGCGCGAGCCCCAGCTGACACCGTGCATCGTGCCGCCGTGCACGTTGTGCACGATGCCGCCGATGTGGTCGTCTTCTCCGAACACCGGCTCGGCCTCGAGCGAATCCGGATCGACTCGATACACCTGGCTCCGGCTATTGGGCCGATACTCGGCCACGGGCACCCAGATGTGCTCGCCATCGTAGTCGATGCCGCCAGGGTGGTAGATGCTGCCGGCGGTGAGCTCCACCTGGCCGAGCAAGCGGCCGTCGGCGTCGAACTTGAACAGCCAGCCGCGCCCGCGGCCCTCGGAGCGGTCGATGGAGAAGTCGTACAGAGCGTCCGTCTCGGTGCCGTTGCGCACCGTGGCCTCGAGCACCTCGACGGACGACACGAAGAACGTGCCGTCGATCTTTACCATCCCTTGGGTGTGGAACGTGGTCCATCCCCGCATGTCGAGCGCATTTACTCGATTCCAGATCGTGTTCTTCCCCATCAATCGAAAGAGCGCGGTGGTGGCGTTGTCGCGCGAGTGCCTGCGTGGGAGCCCCCCGAGCGCGGCGCCCACTTCGTTCGCCTCGTCGGCCTCGGCTGAGCTCGTACACCCACCGAGCCCGGCATCGAACCAGTCGGATACCGAGTCGGGTCCTTGTACAGCGGGCTCGGCCCCGATTGCCACGGGCACCGCCACCGTTGTAGCGAGGGTGAAGAGGGCACTGCGTACGGCCAGATTCGGGCGTTTGTGTTTCATCAACTCACTCCTTTGCTTCTTAAAGGGACTGCGCATTACGGACACGGCAACCGTACCAGCCTTCTGTGACGCGCTCATTACGTCTTGGTGAATATGGGAGAGTAGGCCCAAATGAGATGAGTGTAGGTCTCAAATTGGTCAATGGAGGCGACGGCGAGGGGAATGAGCATGGCCAGCCCTTCGATGTCACGCTGCCGTAATTCGGATATCACAATGATGTCATTCGGAACAGGTAAATTCCGCATCTCTTGTTAATACGAAGAGGAGTCCAATCCGATGAAATCCAAATTGTCCGTTGCGTTATCTTCCCTGGCGCTGACTGCGAGTCTGCCCTTCGCCACGGCTCATGCCGTCGAAAGTGTGAAGCCCAACGACCTCGGCGTGGTCGAGGCCCCCAATGCGGGATCCACGCCAGTTGATCTGGCGGACGTTCCGCCGCTCGTGTTGCACGCGGCGCGAGTCGCGTTCAAGGAATATGTCGGCCAAGCCGTGCTCACGGGCGCGCACGTCGACGCCGACGGAATCGAGGCCGTCTATGAGGTCAAGGGTCGCGCGTCCGATGACACGCTGATCGAGGCCGACATTCAAGCCGATGCGGTGCTCTTGGAGCTGGAAATCGAGATCTCGCGGCAAGAAGTGCCGGAGAACGTGCACGAGGCGGTGCGCAGGTTCGCTCTCGGCTTCGAGGCCTCCGGCGAGTCGCCGGCGATCGAGAAGAGCATTCGTCCGAGCGCCGGCGGCCTGCCGGAGATTTGGTACGAGTTCAGTGGCGTGACCTTTGACGTCGAGGTTCGAAGCGACGCGCGCGCCGTTCTGATCGAGCCCGCCTGATCGGCGGAGCGATGCAGTGCTGACGCCCTGGTGCTCGTCGCGCAACGCGCGCCCAGCACCAGGGCAAGCCCAAGGCCGGGCTATTTGCAACTGGCTACTTGGGAGGACTTCACGCAGCTCGGTGCCTGCCATGCACCGGAACCGGTTGCGATCGCACCCGGCGACGATGACGCCACTCGGTCGATCGCTGACCGCCGACGTCGCAGTCCCAAGCGTGATACCGCCATTCGCGCTGGGACGGTAAGCGTTGGTCGGCTCCCCGGATCTCTGTAACCGCCCGGATAGCGCCTATATTGAGCTTGACACGGCACGGCTGTGTCCGCTACAGTCACAAGCCCGCGAAACAACGCGCCTGAGAGGGGGACGATGGGCTCGGACAGGGTTTACAATGTGTTATTTCTCTGCACGGGAAACTCCGCTCGGAGCATCTTCGCGGAGGCGATTCTGAATCGGCTGGGCCGGGGTAGCTTCCGGGCCTTCAGTGCCGGCAGTCACCCGAAGGGGGAAGTGCACCCCCTCGCGCTGGATCTGCTACGCCGCCTCAACTTCTCCACCGAAGGAGTCCTCAGCAAGGGTTGGGAGGAGTTCTCGGGCCCGTCTGCACCGAGCATGGACTTCGTGTTCACCGTTTGCGATCGCGCGGCGGCGGAGGAATGTCCCATCTTGCCCGGCCAGCACCATGACCGCCCAGTGGGGGGTTGCCGATCCCAGCGAGGCACACGGCGACGACTTGGAGCGCGCGCAGGCATTCCGCACCGCCTTCAAGGAGCTGGAGAGTCGGATCGCCATCTTCGTCAACCTGCCCTTCGCTTCCCGCGATCACCTGAAGCTCCAGCAGAGACTGCACGAGATTGGGGGCGCGCGGGTCGCGGGCGACGCGGGCAAGGCCGAGGGCTTGGCGCCCTCGGGCTAGCATCGCTCGCGGCGACATACCGCGCACAACAAGGCGACTTTCCGAGTGTCAACTGTCGCCTGGAAGATATCGAGCTCGCAGGTGTGGTGGGGAACTCAAGGTCGCATGGTTGGAAATATTATGCGAAGTCGATCGCCCTGTTCAGAACGCCAACGCCCTGAAAAGTCAAGAGGTTGCCCACGGCGATACCCCAATACTCAGCATATTCCCGCACTCCGCATATCCGCGCTTATGCTGTGCACAGCATAAGCCTGGCTTTTGCCCGAGCTGTGCTGCCCGGCACATGTCGGAGAAAGCCAGGCACAGATGCTATGTAGGGCCACCCAGGCTACCCTTTAGGCGCATTGGTTAACCAATCCAAAGGAGAGCGAAGATGAATCGAGTGGCCCTACAGAGTAAAGATAACGCAGTCGAGGGGGTGTTGTACA
>JALZID010000207.1 GCA_030860485.1 Pseudomonadota bacterium
GTGGACAAAGCGTGAACAACTCCGGCGGAGACAATCTCGGCATGTGAGAATAAAAATAGCTAAGTAAAGATCAAAATAATCTAGCGCCGGGGCTTGACAACGGGGCCCTCATAGAAGGGACGTTGTCCACAGATCCCCAGCTTGGCCTGTGGGCCCTGCGGGTAACAGGGATGTTATCCACAAGTCCACAGGCACCCATGCCCTCACAGGCTCGCAACCACCCACAAATTGTCCTGAAGAGCCAGAAGATGAGCAGTAGGAGGACGAAGGAGGGGAGGGAAGCCGGTTGTAAGGTGGCGAGCGTCGATTCTGACACGTGTTCAGCGCACCAACAACTCCGCCGGGCGAGGCAGACGGCGCGGGTAACGCTCGTTATTGGTTCATTTGAACTTCAATACACCGAGGTCTCGGCAGATCTTTTCTAGCCAAATCGTAATCGATTTCGCGATGCCGTGGTACCGCTGACCTTAAATTCTTGTTCGGGTTGTGCCACCAGGAATGCCGGCCGCCTTCCCGCAGAAGCTCGCATCCTTGTGCACGGAGGTGGCTCAGAAAGCTCCCCGCGCTTCATATGGCGATAGGGTTCTTCCTCGTACTCCGACCCGGCTGCCTCCAGCGCTTCTTTGCGATTGAGGTCCGACTCCTCTCGGAGCGTTGTCCGTAGCGTTTCCAATAGTTCTTCTCTAGTTCCCTCCTGGCAGTTCACCCCCGGGACTTCCTCGATCCAGCCGATCCACCAGGCGCCTGAGTGCTTGATGACCGCGGTATAGGGTTTTTTCATTGCGCTTCCACCGTCGCCGAGACATTCTCGGTGCGACGTCACGTCATTGCCTCTCATCCGGCGCCATCTTGACGAGCCGTACCCGATCGGCGCGCCGCACCGCCACCTGGTCCTCGGGCTTCTGCGCCTTGGTCTGGCGTTTCGGCCGCAGGGTGAGGGCGATGGCGGCCACGATGGCGACGAGGAGGATCACGGCCGCGATCTCGAAGGGGTAGAGGTAATCGGTGTAGAGCACCCGCCCGAGCTCGCGCGTGTTGCTGTAGCCCGCGGGGTGCTGGACGGCCTCGGCCACCCGGTCGGCGCCGAAGTAGCGGGGGCCGACCGCCAGGACCATCGCGGTGATCATGAGGCATGCCACGGCCCCCGCGACCGGCAGGAACCGGGCGAAACCCTCGCGCAAGGGGGTCAGGTTGATGTCGAGCATCATGACCACGAACAGGAACAGCACCATCACCGCACCGACGTAGACCAGAACCAGCGTGATGGCCAGGAACTCCGCCTCCAGGAGCAGCCACACGCCGGCGCTCGCAAAGAAGGCGAGCACGAGGAAGAGCGCGGCGTGTACGGGGTTCTTGACGGTGATGACGAGCGTCCCCGAGGCGACCAGGATCCCGGCGAAGAAATAGAAGACGACCTGTTTCACGATGCGATTACCGACCGCTGACCGACGATGAAGGCGGCACTCTCTTGAGCGCCGTGTTGGATTCAGAGAAGACAGTGCCTCGCTCGGAGAAAAATGTAACCTGGAGAGGTCCCCGAAACTCACATGTTTTGGGTTAGGCTTGACGACCCTTCAGTCCCAGCTGCTTCCTGATAAGCTCGCACAGGCTGTCCTTGATCTCGGCATGCCGCGGTATTGGCGCTTGCCTGCCCTTGTTCGGGTTGGCGTAGATATCATGCTTCATCCCATGACGCTTCAAGTAGCAACCAGCGGCGACGAGCGCTCGAATAAGCTCTCCACGCTTCACGCGACATCCATTACGATCTCTTTGGACTTAACGCCTGGACGTGGGCTTGCACCTTCGTCCGCCATCACAAGCGCATAAGCATCCTTTATATTGTCTTCGAGCTCGGCAAGCGTTTCCCCCTGACTAAAGACACCAGGCACTTCTTTTAGCTTTCCCACGTACCAATCATCGTCGACCCAATACTCTAGCGTAAATTGTCGCTGCATATAGCCCCCTCATACATTCGACAACCCGAACACACCACGCCTTCTTCAAAAATGGTCGCTTTCGCAAAAGCTCATCGAGCATTCTGTATAACAACCCGTGTCGACCTACTCCCCACTGACCAAGCCCTTTCCTGCCCCGCAGCGCCTTTACCCCCACTCTGACCCTCCCCCGCTCCGCAGGGGAGGGGACCGGAATCTCGCATCCCCTGCTAAGGGGATCAAAATCAAGTAAAAAGTTTGATTTGACTCCCCTCATCCTAACTTCTCCTGAGGGAGAAGAGACTTGTAGATTATTGAGCTCGTCTTGTATAACACCTTTTCTGCAAGAATCCAAGAACCAGGCCCCTACAACCCGAGCTTTCGCTTGACGTCCTCCAGGCTGAAGGTCTCTTTCTCCCGAGAGCGCTCCGCTAAGAACGCTAGCAGCTCCGGGTTGTTCCGGACTTGTTCGATCTCCAGGCTCAAGTCATCGACCGTACCGCGGCGCACCTCTCCCCGGCTAAGCTCTTGTCGTGCTTCCTCGATACGCTTGGAAAGCATGTCTCTCGTGCGTTCGATGTCCAGGGCCTCTTGGAAGGTAACGGTCTGGTGAATCGACATGGGAAACAGCTCTAAATGCAAAAACCTACCTCACGATGGTCCGGTATAGAATATCGTAGGATGTGCCGACGTAAGGAGGCGCATCAGTTGCGGGACATCGCTCGACAGATGCGCTTCGTACCTCAGCGCATCCTACTCGGGCTCATTCACGGCCAACTCCGCGCCACCGGACCATGCATCACCGTAAAGCCCAAAGCGCTTCGCAATAGGCAACGCATCTGTAAAGAGTCCCTTGAGCGTGTGAACTGCACCAAAGCATCGAGCAGCATTCCCAAGAGTCACTTCACGCTCCATCTTTGATGGTGGCTTGCGGAAGAGCTGGGCGTTGTACGCAGCTTCGTGCATGACCTTCTCTTCAAGCACTCGTTCAGGCTTGGCGTGGGCGATTGCGTTTCGAAATCTCGTAAGGTAGCGAAGCGTGGACTATGGTTTTTTGGTCGAATCATACTCAATGCCCAGGCGCTCGGCTAGTAATCGAACTTTGGCAATTGGGCTCGCGCTTTCAAAGTCACTCCACTCGTCGACTGCGCGACTGCCAACAGCGTTCGCGAGGGCTTCAATAGCCAACGCCGAAAACGTGAGCGTCACAAGGCAATGATTGAAGCGGCCAAGTTCGGTGGACTTGGCCGTTTCAAGCTCAAGATTGGCGACATGGAGGAGCATGTGATGCGCAAAGAACTCCCTTTCCTGTCGCTGTTTTATGCGTCGAGTGGGGGCCATGAAGGCTAACTAACGATATAACGCATCCTGCGCCCGGTCCTCCGCGATCTCCTTCTCGAAGCGATCCCCCATGACGAGGAGCTGTTCTTTGTTCACCACGAGGTCGCCGCGCTGCTCGCCGTGGTATTCGAAGAAGCGCGTCTCGACGATGGCGTCGACCGGACAGGATTCCTCACAGAAACCGCAGTAGATGCATTTCGTGAGATCGATGTCGTAGCGGGTGGTGCGCCTCGTGCCGTCGTCGCGCTGCTCCGAGTCGATGGTGATGGCTACGGCCGGGCATACCGCCTCGCAGAGCTTGCAGGCGATGCAGCGTTCCTCGCCGTTCGGATAGCGGCGCAGGGCATGGTGGCCACGGAACCGGGGCGACTGCGGGGTCTTCTCCTCGGGATACTGGACCGTGACCTTGCGGTTGAAGAGCCGGCGGCCGGTGAGGCTCAGGCCTTTGAACAGCTCGGTCAGCAAGAGGCTCTTGAAGTATCGGGCGGGTGAGGTCATGGTACCTTATTATACCACGCACGGACACAACCCCCCTTTTTGATCCCCTCATCCCAACCCTCTCCCGGAGGGAGAGGGAGAAAAGACAGTGCCTCTCCCGAAGGGAGAGGGGATCTAAGGAGGCGATCTATGACCGTGGCCAAGTATATATATATCTATCAAATTACCGATCAAACCAGGGCGGTACCCCGACCATCACCAGGAGACCCACCACGACGATCCAGACGATCGTGATGGGGATGAAGACCTTCCAGCCGAGCCGCATGATCTGATCGTAACGATAGCGTGGGAATGTCGCCCGTAGCCACAGGAACCAGAACAGGAAGAAAGAGACCTTGAGGAACAGCCACGCGATGCCGGGCACGAAGGAGAACAGGCCCTCCAGGACCGGGACACCCTGAAACGGCGACAGCCACCCGCCCAGGAACATCACGGCGGCGAGCGCCGAGATCAGGATCATGTTCATGTACTCGGCGAGGAAGAAGAGCGCGAACGACATCCCCGCGTATTCCACGTGAAAACCCGCGACGATCTCGGATTCGCCCTCGGCGATGTCGAACGGCGCGCGGTTGGTCTCCGCCACCCCGGAGACGAAATAGATGACGAAGAGCGGCAGGAGCGGCAGCCAGAACCAGTGGAGCAGACTACCGGCTTGGGCCACGACGATGTCGTGGAGGTTCAGGCTGCCCGCGGCGATCAAGACACCGACCAGCGCGAAGCCCATCGCGATCTCATAGGAGACCATCTGCGCGGCCGAGCGCATGGCGCCGAGGAAGGCGTACTTCGAGTTGGAGGCCCATCCCGCGATGATGATGCCGTAGACGCCCGTGGAGGTCATGGCGAGGATGTACAGGAGCCCGGCGTTGATGTCCGCGAGGACCTTGAGGTTGTCGAAGGGCACGACCGCCCAGGCCGCGAGTGCCGGGGCGAGCGTAAGGATGGGGGCGGCGAGGTACAGGACCCGATTGGCGCCGCTCGGGATGATGACCTCTTTGAGCACCAGCTTGAGCACGTCCGCGATCGGCTGGAGCCAGCCGCGCGGGCCGACCCGGTTCGGGCCGATGCGCACCTGCATGTAGCCGATCACCTTGCGCTCGGCGAAGGTCAGATAGGCGACCCCGAGCAGAAGCGGGAGGACGATGAGGATGATCTTGAAGACGATCCAGATGAGCGGCTCCGACCCGGCCACCTCGACACCCGTTGCCGCGAACGCCTGCCCGATCACGTCGCGGCCTTCGTGAGCGACACGGGCCCGGAGCATGCGCCCAAGCGGCTGGCCGGTTCGCGCGCCGCCGACAGCATCACGGCACCTTCCGGGACGCTCGAGTCCAGGGCCACCGACAGCTCGATCACGGCCCTCCCTTGTCGCAAGCGTGCGCGGGCGCCGTCGGTAAGCCCGAGCGACTGCGCCAGCACCGGGTGCAGGTGGAGACCATCGTCGCCCGCGTCCGCGGTGCGCTGCAGGGCCCCAGCCCTGCGCACCAAGGGGTCGAGCCGGTGCATGGACACGGGCGCGATGAGGTCGAGCGCGCCGTTCGCAGGCGCACTGGCAACCGGTACCTCGGCCAGCGACAGCCACCGGCCGCCCATTGGGTGGAAACGGTTGTCGGGCGTGGCATCGCCCGTGGCGCCGCGTACCTCGGTCTGGACCTCCTCGATGCCATCGAAGCCGAAGCCGGACAAGCCTAAGGCATTGCCCAATACCCGCAGCACCTTCCAACCGGGCCTGGCCTCACCGAGTGGCGAGACGGCCGCCTCGAACGCCTGCCACTCGCCAGCCGCATTGACGAAAGTCCCCGCGGTCTCGGCAAAGCCTGCGATCGGGAGCAGGGCATGGGCATATTCGTCCATGATCGGTGTGCGATAGCCCGAGAGTGACACCACGAATTCGGCCCCGTGCAAGGCCGAAAGCGCCGCGGCCGGCCGCATCGCGTCCAATTCCGGCTCGAGCCCGAGAAGCAGAAAAGACTTCATGCCGGCGTCCCACATGGCACCGGCAGATAACCCCGGCACGGTGACCGCCCGACCCCCGGACCGCCGGTGGGGCAGGACCCCGGCCAGCCAGGCACCGGCGCTGTTCGCGGCCTCCGGCAGATAGCCGAGCCGCGTCCCGGATGCCTCGGCGATGAACCCCGCGAGCGCCCGCAGGGCGCTCCACCGGGGGTGGGAGACCGCCAGGTTGCCGAGGAGCACGAGGCCCGATCCGGCCCCGCGCAAGCGTTCCGCCATCTCCCGGTGCTCGTCCGTGACCTCGATGCCGCCCAAGATCTCGGCGATGTTGGTCGCGGGCTTCTCGGCCAGCGCCTTCGCGATCCCCGCGAGTGATGCGACCATGCGGCTCGGCGGGATGATGAGCTTCTGTGCGATCCGGTAGTTGAAGTCGAAGTCGATGGGATTCAGGACCATCACGGCCCCGCCGTGCATCGCCGCTTTGCGCAACCTGTGGTTGGCGATGGGTTGGTCCTTGCGCGGATCGCTCCCGATGAGCAGCGCGCTACCGATCCGCTCGAGATCGGCGATCGTAGAGCCGAGCCAGGGGAAGAGGGGAGCCTGCGGATCATCGCTGAAATCGAGCTGGCGCAGGCGGTGATCGATGTTGTCGGTCCCCAGCGCCCGCGCGAGCTTCTGGAAGAGATAGAGCTCCTCGAGGGTCGCGGCGGGTGAGGCCAGGGCCCCGAGCTGCTCGACCCCGTGCGACGCGACGGCACGCTTGAGACCGGCTGCGGCGAAGGCGAAGGCCGTTTCCCACTCCGCCTCGCGCCAGGAGCCGTTTTCTTTGATCCGGGGTGCGAGCAGGCGGTCCGCGCTGTAGAGCCCCTCGTAGCTGAAGCGGTCGCGGTCCGAGACCCACACCTCGTTGATGCCCTCGTGCTCGCGCGGCACGACCCGCTTCACGCGGCCCTGGAAGATATGGAACGAGATGTTCGATCCGATGGCGTCATGGGGCGCGATGCCGGGCTTCTGCCGTAGCTCCCAGGCGCGCGCCGAGTAGCGGAAGGGTTTCGAGGTGAGCGCCCCGACCGGGCAGAGATCGATGACATTGCCGGACATCTCCGAGGACACGGCGTTCTCGATGTAGGTCCCGATCTCCAAGTGCTCACCGCGTCCCGTGGCGCCGAGCTCCCGGAGCCCCGCGACCTCGTCGCCGAAACGCACGCAGCGCGTGCAGTGGATGCAGCGGGTCATGTCGGTCTGGATGAGGGGCCCGATGTCCTTGTCCTTGACGACCCGCTTCTTCTCGACATAGCGCGAGATATCGGATCCATAACCCATGGCCAGGTCCTGCAGCTCGCACTCCCCGCCCTGATCGCAGATCGGGCAGTCGAGGGGGTGGTTGATGAGCAGGAACTCCATGGTCGCCGCTTGCGCCTCCCTGGCGCGCGGCGAGCGGGTGTAGACCTTGATGCCCTCCATGACCGGCGTCGCACAGGCCGGCAGCGGTTTCGGCGCCTTCTCGACCTCGACCAGACACATGCGGCAGTTGGCCGCGATCGAGAGCTTCTTGTGGTAACAGAAGCGCGGGATGTAGATGTCCGCCGCATCGGTCACCTCCATGAGCATGGCACCCTTCTTGGCCTGTAACACAAGGCCGTCGACTTCGAAGGTGACCAGGTCCTCGCTCATGCCGCCTCGCGCTCCACGCCGTCCATGAGGCTCCGGCCGTGCTCGAGGTAGTGCTCGAACTCGTGGCGGAAATGCTTGATGAAGCTCCGGACCGGCATGGCCGCGGCATCGCCGAACGCGCAGATGGTGTGGCCTTCGATCTTCCTGGCCACATCGTCGAGCTTGTCGAGGTCCTCGGCCCGTCCTCGGCCTTCGACGATGCGCGTCAACATCCGGTACAGCCAGCCCGTGCCTTCCCGGCAGGGGGTACATTGACCGCAGGACTCGGCATAGTAGAAACGCGAGATGCGCCGCAGCACCTGCACCATGCAGGTGGTCTCGTCCATGACGATCACCGCGCCCGAGCCGAGCAACGAGCCGGCCTTGGAGATGGAATCGTAGTCCATGGTGCACGCCATCATGGCGTCACCGGGCAGGACCGGCACCGAGGAGCCGCCCGGGATCACGGCCTTGAGATTGCGGCCCTTCCACATCCCGCCGGCCAGCACCAGGAGATCGGGGAAGGGCGTGCCGAGGGGGACCTCGAAGTTGCCGGGACGTTGGACGTGCCCGGTCACCGAGAAGACCTTGGTGCCGCCATTGTTGGGCTCGCCGATCTCGAGGAACCAGCGCGCCCCCATGCGCAGGATGGTCGGGACCGAGGCCAGGGACTCGGTGTTGTTGATCGTGGTCGGGCGGCCGTAGAGGCCGTAGCCGGCGGGGAAGGGGGGTTTGAAGCGCGGCAGGCCCTTCTTGCCCTCCAGGGACTCCAAGAGGGCGGTCTCCTCGCCGCAGATGTAGGCGCCCGCGCCGAGGTGGTTGTAGAGATCAAAGTCGATGCCCGAGCCCTGGATGTCACGGCCGAGCAGGCCGGCCTCGTAGGCCTCCTTCAGGGCGTCCTCGAAGCGCGTCGCGGGCTCGTCCATGAACTCCCCGCGCATGTAGTGGTAGCCCACCTCAGCGCCGATCGCATAGCCCGCGATGGCCATGCCCTCGATGACCGCATGGGGGTTGAAGCGCAGGATGTCGCGGTCCTTGCAGGTGCCTGGCTCGCTCTCATCGGAGTTGCAGACGATGTAGTGCGGTCCGCTCGGGACCTTGGGCATGAAGCTCCACTTGAGCCCGGTCGGGAATCCGGCGCCACCGCGACCGCGCAGGCCCGAGGACTTGACCTCCTCGATGATGGCCTCGCGCGGGGTCTTCTCGGCGAGGATCTTCTTCCACGCTTCATAACCGCCGAGCTTGCGGTAGGTCTCCATGCTATAGGGCCGGTCGTGCCCGAGCGTCGCAAAGCAGACCTGATTGAAATACGGCACCTGAGTGAGGCCCTGATTGAGATAGGGCATAGTCATGTGAGGCCGTCCAGCACCTCGTCGATCTTGGACGGGGTGAGGTCCTCGTAGTACTTATGGTCCACCATCATCATCGGGGCCCCGCAGCAGGCGGCCAGGCACTCCTCCTCGCGCTTCATGTAGACCCGCCCGTCGGGGGTGCTACTCCCGGTCTTGATCCCGAGCTTTTTCTCGACGTGCGCGACCAGGGCATCCGCGCCCCTGAGCCAGCAGGAGAGGTTGGTGCAGATCGAGACGCTGTGGCGGCCGACGGGTCTGGTTTCGAGCATGGAATAGAAGCTCGCGACCTCGTAGACCGCGATGCGCGGCATGCCGAGATAGTCCGCGACCTCGTCCATGAGCGCCACGGTGAGATGACCGCCGTTCTCGTGCTGGGCCTCGGTGAGCGCCGCAAGCACCGCCGATTGCTTGCGCTCCGGCGGATACTTGGCGACCCAGTGGTCGATCACCTCTCTTGTGTGATGCGAGAGCCCGCTCATCGGTCGATCTCCCCGAACACGATGTCCATGGTGCCGATGGTCGCCACCACATCCGCGAGCATGTGCCCCCGCACCAGCTCGTCCATCGCCGCGAGGTGCGCGAAACCGGCGGCCCGGACCTTCAATCGATACGGCTTGTTGGCTCCGTCCGAGACCAGATAGATCCCGAACTCGCCCTTGGGGTGCTCGACCGCGCAATAGACCTCTCCTTCGGGCACGCAATAACCCTCGGTAAAGAGCTTGAAGTGGTGGATGAGGGCCTCCATGTCGGCCTTCATGACCTCGCGCGGCGGCGGCACCAGCTTGTGGTCGGGGACGATCACGGGGCCGGGGTTTTCGCGCAGCCATGCGACACATTGCTTGATGAGGCGAGTCGACTGGCGCATCTCCTCGATGCGGACCAGATAACGGTCGTAGCAGTCGCCGTTGACCCCGACCGGGATGTCGAAGTCGAGCCGATCGTAGACCGCGTACGGTTGTTTTTTCCTGAGGTCCCAGGCGACCCCCGAGCCGCGCAGCATGGGGCCGGTGAAGCCGAGGGCGAGCGCCCGTTCGGGTGTCACCACGGCGATCCCCACGGTGCGCTGCTTCCAGATGCGGTTGTCGGTCAAGAGCGTCTCGTACTCGTCCACGCATGCCGGGAAACGCTCGGCGAAGTCGTCGATGAAATGGAGGAGTGAGCCGCGGCGATTGTCGTTCAGCCGCTCCACCTCCTTGTGGTTGCGGAAGACGGAGGGCTGATACTGCGGCATGCTCTCGGGCAGATCGCGGTACACTCCGCCCGGCCGGTAATAGGTGGCGTGCATGCGCGTCCCCGAGACCGCCTCGTAGCAGTCCATGAGGTCCTCGCGTTCCCGGAAACAATAGAGGAACACCGTCATGGCGCCGATGTCGAGGCCGTGCGCCCCGAGCCACATGAGGTGGTTGAGAATACGGGTGATCTCGTCGAACAAGACCCGGATGTACTGGGCCCGGACGGGCGGCTCGACCCCGAGCAGGCGCTCGATGGCCAGCACGTACGCGTGCTCGTTGCACATCATGGAGACGTAGTCGAGCCGGTCCATGTAGCCGATGCTCTGGTTGTAGGGCTTGCTCTCGGCGAGCTTCTCGGTGGCGCGGTGCAGGAGCCCGATGTGCGGATCGGCGCGCTCGATGACCTCGCCGTCCATCTCGAGGACGAGGCGCAGGACCCCGTGGGCCGCCGGGTGCTGGGGCCCGAAGTTCATGGTCATGTTGCGGATCTCAGGCATCGGCCTTGGTCGCTCCCGGCACCGGGTAATCGTGGCGGATGACCTTGGGGACCAGCACGCGGTTCTCGATCGTCACGGGTTGGTAGATCACTCGTTCCTGCTCCGGGTCGTAACGCACCTCGACATTGCCCTCCAAGGGGAAATCCTTGCGAAAGGGGTGGCCGATGAAGCCGTAATCGGTCAGGATGCGGCGCAGATCCGGGTGGCCCTCGAACAGGATCCCGAAGAGATCGAAGGCCTCGCGCTCGAACCAGTCGGCCGAGGGCCAGAGGTCGACCAGCGAGGCGATGCACGGCGGGTCTCCCTCGGCGTAGGCCCTGATTCTCAAACGGCGGTTGTGGGTCACGGACAGGAGGTGATAGACGACCGCGAACCTTGATCGAACAGGGGCTGATCTACCGGGGGGGGTTGATCGACCGACGGCGGATCGATCCGGGATGCCCTCCGGCGTCGTCTCGCGGTAGCTCCCAGCGCTGACGCCGCGGCTGAAGCCCGAGGTGCTGGCGTCCTCGGTGAGCCAGTCGGCCTGGCCGTAGGCCGAGTAGTCCACGCCGCACACATCCATGAGCTGCTCGAACCGGAGATCGGGCTCGTCGCGCAATGCCGTGCACACCTCGACGAGATCCTCGGCGGCCAGCTCGGCCGTCACCTGGCCGACCGCGACTCTACAGTCGAGCTTCTCTCCGAAGCGCTCAAAGAGGCGCGCGGCCAGCGTTTCCGCGGGGGTCTTCGGGGCGTCCAAGGGGCTCAAGGCTGGCGCGCGATGGTGTTCGTGCGCCGGATCTTGTTCTGGAGCTGGATCACACCATAGAGGAGCGCCTCAGCCGTGGGCGGACAACCCGGGACATACACATCGACCGGCACGATCCGATCGCAACCGCGCACTACCGAATACGAATAGTGATAATAGCCGCCGCCGTTGGCGCAGGACCCCATCGAGATCACCCAGCGCGGCTCGGCCATCTGGTCGTAGACCTTGCGGAGCGCCGGGGCCATCTTGTTGACCAGGGTCCCCGCGACGATCATGACATCCGACTGGCGGGGACTCGGCCGGAACACCACGCCGAAGCGGTCCAGGTCATAGCGGGCGGCGCCGGCGTGCATCATCTCGACGGCGCAGCAGGCGAGCCCGAAGGTCATGGGCCAGAGCGATCCGGTGCGCGCCCAGTTGACGAGGGTGTCGACGGAGGTCGTCACGAAACCCTGGTTCGGGTGCTCGGCCTGGTTCAGATGCTCGGCTATGCCCATGAAACGATGCCTGAAACTATGCCCAACTTGCTTATTCCTATGCTCAACTTTCCTTTATTCCCATTCGAGCGCGCCCTTCTTCCACTCGTACACGAAGCCGATGACGAGCACGCCCAGGAACACCATCATGGCCACGAAGCCGGTCACGCCGATGTCCCCGAGCGCCACCGCCCACGGGAACAGGAAGGCGATCTCCAGATCGAAGATGATGAACAGGATGGCGACGAGGTAGTAGCGGACATCGAACTGCATGCGCGCGTCCTCGAAGGCCTCGAAGCCGCACTCATAGGGCGAGTCCTTCTCCGCATAGGCGTGCCGCGGCCCGAGCACGAAACCCACGGTCAGCGCCACCGCGCCGAAGACGAGCGCGATGACGATGAAGACCAGTACGGGTACATATTCCGCGAGCATGGGTGACCAGTGTGATTGTTTTATGAAAATAGCGGGTGCCGACCGCCGTGCCGACAAGGCCTGCCCCGCAGGGGCAGCGATTGTAAGGGATCGCCGGGCCCGTGTGGATACCCACCGCTAGTGGACAGCCGCACGGACCCGGCCTTCCGAGGTGGTGCCGATGGCCGGACTCGAACCGGCACGGCTAGCGCCACCGCCCCCTCAAGACGGCGTGTCTACCAATTCCACCACATCGGCGCACTGTAAAGCGCTAGTTTAGCACCTTTGACGCTTGCGTAGAATTCGCCCCTTGTCTATCTTCCTATCTTGACAGGGTGCAGAAATGCGTCCTGAAACGGGAGGTAGGCATGCTCCGCAAAGGTTCCAAGCTCATCGAACCGTTTCGCCAGAATCAGTGGCTCGGCATGGCGCTGATCACCTTCGCGCTTGGCGGCGTGGCGGGCGCACAGGCCAACTGCCCGCCGCCCGATCTCCAGTCTTTGCAGCAGCCACCGGAGATCGACGCCCAGGGCGGTGTGCTCAGCACCACGTTCGTCGTCAAGATGCAGGAGCACCCTTGTGTGCCGGTGTTCGACGGCACCAAATGGACCACGCAGCCCATGACGCTGCGCACCTACTTCTATCCGGCCGCGTCGACGAGACCATGACCCTCGGCAAGGCCGAGCAGTGGGCGGTTCAGAACGGCTCGGCGCCCGCGCACCCGTTCCACATCCACACTAATCCTTTCCAGATCATTGCCATGAACGGTCAGGCCCTTCCGGCGCCATGGATCTGGTGGGACACCTTCGGCCTGCCGGCGGTCTCGACGACGCCACAGGACGTGAACGCCGGCCCGATCTTCAGCAACCAGCAGGCCCAGCAGGTGTGCCCCGGCGTCTGCACCAGGCGAACGCCAACTGGAACGGCCAGTGGAAGACCACCGTGCCCAGCCAAATGTCGGTCTGCGGCTGCCTGCCTTGGGGCTCGATCACCACCCGAAGCCGGTTCCTGGACTTCACCGGCGAGTACGTGGTCCACTGCCACTTCCTGGGCCACGAGGACCGCGGCATGATGATCGGCGTACAGACCGCCTGCCCGTCGACCCCGCAATGGGGCACGACCGTGCCGGCCGGCACCGCGGACAACTGCAGCCTCAACCTGTCGGCCTCCCCGCAGTGCCCGAACTGAGGACGGCGCTTCTCAGGTCGTAGTGCCCTTTCGGATGGCGCGGGCGGGGGGAAATGCGCGAGTTACTCCTCGGAGAGCCAGTTTTGTACCGCGAGACCGGGGACGTTCTCGAAGTGGCGGATGTTCCGGGTCACGAGCACGAGGTCGTGCACCGATCCGGTCGTGGCGCGGATGACATCGTGCAACCCATCGCTTTGCCGCTCTTGCGCAACCGCCTGCCTCGCCAAGGCGAGCGAGGCCGCCGCCGCGTGACGCCTCTTCGTCGTACGCGCGCCCACCCCGCTAGGCCCTGGTCCGCTCCCACGTCTCCCTTCCCATGAGCAGCACCGTGGCGACGGCGAGCGGCAGGAGGTTGTAAATCGCCCGGTAGACGAGGAGGGCCGCGGCCAGCGACTCGGTCGGGATGAGCGAGCGAAAGGTGACGAGCAGGATGCCCTCGAATACGCCGATGCCGCCCGGGACGTGGCTCACCATGCCGGCCACGGTGGCGAGGGTGTAGACGACCAAGAAGCCGAGGAACGGGACCTCGGGCGAGTCCAGGAGGAGGTACAGGCAGGCCCCGGCGAGCACGATGTCGGTGAGCGTCAAGACGATCTGCGTGATGGCCAGCCCCGGGGTGGGCAACGGGACCTCTAGGCGACCGAGACGCAGGGGGGCACGCCGCAAGAACGTCGCGGCGATGACCGCCCCGAACGCCACGAGTCCCACGATGCCGATGGCGTGCAGGGTGGTGGCCGGGAGGCCGGTGAAGCCCGCGATCAAGTCCGGATAGACGAGCACCGCCGCCGCCGCGATGACGAAGTTGCCGAGCCCGTAGGCCGCCATGCCGAAGAGCGTGATGCGCGCGACATCGACGCTGGACAGTCCCGCCGGCACATAGATCCGATAGCGTACCGAGCCCCCGGACACGAGATTGGCGCCCACGGTATTGGCGATCGCGCAGCCGCAAAAGGCCGCGAGCGCCACGGTCCGGTAGGGGATCCTCGCCCCGATGTAGCGCAGGCCCGACCAGTCGTAGCCGGTAAAGATAGCGTAGCTCCCGGCGGTGAGCAGCAACGCCGCGAGGATCTGTCCCGCCGATAGTGCGGAAAGCTGCGCCACCAGACGCGCCACATCGAGGTCTTTGCACACGTGGTAGATCGCCCCGATCGCTACGGTGAAGAGCACAAGCGAGAGGAGCGTCATGGGCCAGCCGCTCGTTGCACGGACTGGAGGGTCCTCCCGCGGGCCGCCGCGCCCGTCGTGGGTGGTGAGGGTCTCGGGATCCATGACGACGGGGATTATACCGGCCCGCGGACGCGCGGCGCCGGAAATCCGGCCGTCCTTGCGCCCGGTACCTGCGGGGAGCGGGTAGAATACCTCCGGGCAGGTTGCGCGGGCTGGGATAGGATGGTGGCCACGATCAGGAGCCGGCTCCTAAGGATCCTTTCTCCTTCCGGATGGCCAGGGTAAGGGGATCAAAATAGCGCGATTTGTGACCGTGCGTGGCACAGGTCAGCGCTCGGCGCGGTGCTCCGCTCTGCGTCATCGAGGCTCGGCCGAACCACGAGGGGTCTCCCATGAAAAAGGTATTGAAGGCGGTATCAATCGTGTTCGGGCTCATCGTGGCGGCGGTCGTGGCCGCGGTCATCATCGTACCGATGGTGTTCGATCCCAACGACTACAAGGACGAGATCAAATCGTTGGTTGAGAGGGAGACCGGTCGCAGCTGGGACCTCGCCGGCGACATCGGGCTTTCGATCTTTCCGTGGCTGGGTTTCGATCTCGGGCCGCTCACGCTCGGAAACGCCCCGGGCTTCGCGCCCCACGCGTTCCTGAAAGCGGAGCGGACGCGCGTGCATGTCGCGCTCCTGCCGCTCCTGCGCAAGGAGGTCCAGATGGACACGGTGACCATGACCGGGTTGGTCGTGAACCTCGCCCGCGATCCGGCCGGGAAGACCAACTGGGACGACCTCCTCGCCACGACCGGCGGCGCCAAGGAGTCGAAGGAGGCCCCGGCCGGGCTCGCCGCCTTTGCGCTCGGCGGCATCGATCTTCGGGATGCCGAGGTCACGTGGGACGATCGACAGAAGAAGCAGCGTTACGCCATCCGCGGACTCCACCTCAAGACCGACGCGATCGAACCGGGTGAGCCCGTGGACCTGGAGTTGGGCTTTTCGCTCGTGGCCACCAAGCCGGCCGTGACCGGGGATATCGGGCTCAAAGGCACGGTGATGCCCGACCTCGAGGCGCGCCGCTACCGCCTCTCTCCCTTCGAGGGCGGCGCTAAGCTCAAGGGTGAGGGGGTGCCAGGCGGGGACGTCGAGATCGCCCTGGAGGTCGCGCTCGATCTGGACCTCGCCGCCGACACGGCGAAGCTCGACGGCCTCGAGATCCGCGCCCTGGGGATAGAGGTGCAGGGCGATGTGGCGGCGACCCGGATCTCGAGCGCTCTGCCGGCGCTGGACGGCAAGCTTCTGTTACAGGCCCCGAAGCTCTCCGCGACGCTCGAGTCCCTGGGACAGGCGGCCGCCGGGACGCTCGCCGGGCTGTCGCTGGACACCCGCTTCCAGGGGACGACAGAGGTGTTGTCGCTGGACCCCCTCGCGCTCAAGGTAATGGTGGCCGGCGGCACGCTCACCACGGGGCCGGCGCCGCTTGATGTCTCGACACGGGCCGACATCGATCTCGCCAAGGGCACCGTGGCCCTCGATCGTCTCTCGGCCAGGGGCCTGGGGCTCGAGGTTTCGGGCGGGATCCGTGCCGAGCAAGTCCTCGCTACGCCACGCTTCAACGGCACCCTGAAGGTCGGGGCGTTCAGCCCGCGGGAACTGATGCTGGAGCTCGGGATGGGACCGCCGGTCACGGCCGATCCCAAGGTCCTGACCCGGCTCTCCGGGGACGTGTCCTTCACGGGCTCGACGTCGGGGGTGAACCTCGACCCGCTGGCCCTCGAGCTCGACGACACCGCGGTCCAAGGCAGACTAGGCGTGCCGGATCTCAAAAAGCAGGCGCTGCGGTTCAAGCTAGTGGTCGACGCCGTGGACCTCGACCGCTACCTCCCGCCCAAGCCCGCCGGTGCCCCCCGGTCTCCAGGTTCGGTCAAAGCCGCGACCCCCGGGGCCGCGGCCGGGGCCGCCGCGAAGCTGCCGGTCGACATGCTGCGTGCGCTCGATGTGGAGGGGAGCCTCGGGGTAGGGAAACTCAAGGCGTCCAATCTCAAGCTCCAGAACGTCGTGCTCAACATCGATGCCCGCGACGGCAACCTCCGCATGAGCCCGCTCGGCGCAGCCCTCTACGGCGGCCAGTACCAGGGCAATGTGGGGCTGGACGTGCGCGGCGAGGAGCCCAGTCTGAGCCTCGACGAGTCGCTGAGCGGCGTTCAGATCGAGCCCCTGCTAACGGACCTCCGCGGCGAGGCCAAGCTCGAGGGCCGCGCCGACCTCAAGGCCCGGTTGACCGCGAGCGGGGCGGATGGCGATCGCATGAAGAAGACCGCGACGGGTGGCGGAGCCTTTACCGTCCGGGACGGGGCCTACAAGGGCGTGAACATCGGCCTTTTGGCGCGCCAGGGCAAGGCCCTGCTCGATACGGCCAGGGGCAAGGGCAAGCAATCGGTCGAAGGCAGTACTCAGACGGACTTCAGCGAGCTGAGCGGGACCTTCAAGGTGGATGGGGGAGTGGTCCGAAACGACGATCTGGTCATGAAGGCGCCGCTCCTCCGGCTCGCGGGTCAGGGGACCGCCGATCTCGGCAGCGAGCGCATCGACTACACACTGAATGCCTCCCTGGTCGAGACCTCGAAGGGTCAGGAAGGTAAGGATACCGAGAAGCTCGACGGCATCACCGTGCCGATCCGCGTGACCGGGGCCTTCGACGAGCCCCAGTTCGTCCCGGACCTGGCGGCCGTCGCCAAGCAGCGGACGCAGGTCGAGATGGACAAACAGAAAAAGAAACTCGAGGGCAAGGTTGAAGAGAAGATCAAGGAAAAGCTCGGGGACGACGTCGGCGGCAAGGTCAAAGACCTGTTGCGATTCTGATCGCGAACCTTCGGGCGACGTTAGCCGGCGGCTCCTCCCCTGGTACCGGGACCACGGCCGCCGCGGCCTCCCGTGGCAGCGGGAGCCGACGCCGTACCGGGTGTGGGTCTCCGAGATCATGCTGCAGCAGACCCGGGTCGCGACCGTCGTCCCCTATTTCGAGCGCTTCGTCGCGCGCTTCCCGGGGGTCCGGGCCCTGGCCGAGGCGCCGCTCGACGAGGTCCTGCACCTGTGGTCGGGGCTCGGTTATTACGCCCGTGCCAGAAACCTCCAGGCCGCGGCCCGGATCGCCTGCGAGCGCTACGCCGGCGCCGTGCCCGAAGACCTGTCGGGACTCATGACCCTGCCGGGGATCGGTCGCTCGACTGCCGGGGCGATCCTGGCGCTGGCGCTCGGGCAACGCCATGCGATCCTCGACGGCAACGTCAAGCGCGTCCTGTGTCGCTACCACGCCATCGACGGCTGGCCGGGCAGCCCGCCGGTGGCGCGCCGGCTCTGGGGGCTCGCCGAGTGCCACACCCCGGCGGCGCGCGTAGCCGAGTATACCCAGGCCATCATGGATCTCGGCGCCAGGCTCTGCACCCGCACCATCCCGGCCTGCGGGCGCTGCCCGATCCGCCACGGCTGCCTCGCCCGGCGGCACCACCGGCAGACCGAGCTCCCGAGGCAGAGGCCCGCGCGGCTCCTGCCGGTGCGCCGCACAGGCTTTTTGATCCTGACCAACGGCACGGGCGAGGTGCTGCTCGAACGGCGTCCCCCCGCGGGACTCTGGGGCGGGCTCTGGGCCTTCCCGGAATGTCCGGCGGATGGCGATCCCGAGACATATTGCCGCGCGCTCGGCTTCGAGCCCCTCGCAATGCAGCGGGGGCGCGTGTTCCGGCACGTGTTCACCCATTTCCGTCTGGAGATCCACCCCATTTATATCAACGTGCGGGAGGCGCGAGGGCAGGTCATGGAAGGCGGCGCGCGGGTCTGGTATAACAAGCAGCGACCGGCTCCGCTCGGCCTCGCGACCCCGGTCGCGACCTTGCTCGACACTCGCGCGCTGCCGGCACCCTAGGTGACTCGAACATGTCGCGCATCGTCAACTGCATCAAGCTCGGCCGCGAGGCCGAGGGACTGGCCAGGCCGCCTTATCCGGGGGAGCTCGGCAGGCGCATCTACGAGCAGGTGTCCAAGGAGGCCTGGCAGGCCTGGCTCAAGCACCAGACGATGCTGATCAACGAGAACCGCCTGAGCCCGATGGACCCTAGGGCGCGCACTTTCCTGGAGGAGCAGATGGAGCAGTTCTTCTTCGGCGAGGGCTCCGCGAAACCGGTGGGCTATGTTCCGCCGAAGGAATGAGGTGCTGCGACTTGACGCCCGATAGGTCCGCGGGTCTAATAACCCGCTGCTCCGGGCCAGGTAGCTCAGTCGGTAGAGCAGGGGACTGAAAATCCCTGTGTCGGCGGTTCAATTCCGTCCCTGGCCACCAATCAAAAGGATGCGAACTTTCCTCTAGGTCCAGCTCATCGACTGCTACCACTTGGGCGAAAAACGAGCGCCCCAAGCCGATTGGCTACCTCGCCCCCGCCCCCTGGCATTGAGATGCCCGTAAACGTCCATCGTGACGTTTATGCTCGAATGCCCCATGAGCGCCTGGATGCGCTTCGGTTGCTCGCCGTTCGCGATCAGCAAGCTCGCGTAGGTGTGGCGAAGATCATGAAACCGGATCTTGCGCAAGCCCGCACGCCGTAGCGCCGGGGGGGTTCCATTGCCAGGACTAGCAATTCGGATTGCAGCTAGTATCCTTCTCGTTGCCTGGCACATCGTCGTGATTCGCCTCGGAATTGCCGCCGACGGGACTCGATTCCCTTTGGCCTAGCGGCGCCGGCTCCTCGCCGATGGGAGGCTCCTCACGGGAGGCCCCAGGCGATCGGCTTGTTCGATCGTGCGGATGGCGTTCTGTTCGATCTGCCAGCCGGCGGCGATGGGGTTCTTATGGCCGATGGGGATCGGTACGAGGGCAAAACCCGCTGCAACATAATCGGCGGCCGAGAGTCGCGTGCTCATCGGCGCTCGATCCGATTCCCGCACTCGGGACAGGTCGGCCTGAACGACACCAAGGCATTTAGACTGGTCCCTGTATGCGGAGCAAGAAAAACTAATGTAACTCGGTGGTGGGCCCGGCAGGACTCGAACCTGCGAACGTAGGATTATGAGTCATCGGTATAATGGTTCATCATCAACAGGGTCGTTCAATTCACGTTATTTCGCCTTGTGTTGGCTTGTTGCGGAGTTTTTTGCGGAGCAAGTTTTCACGGCGTACCGGGACTTACCGGTGCTCCAGATACTCGAGAGGGTGCGGTCGTCGCCGGCGCGACTTCGGCGCTCGTCGTAATGACACAGCCCTCGGCGTATCCGGGGGCCTGAGGACCGAGCTGGCATGACGATTCCCGAGAAGGCGCGCAGGCGCGCGGAGTGGCTCCGCGAGGAAATCGAGCGGCACAACCATCTGTACTATGTCCTCGACTGCCCCGAGATCTCCGACGCCGAGTACGACGCCCTGTACCGCGAGCTCGCTGAGCTCGAAGAGCGTCACTCGGAGCTCGCCACGCCAGCCTCGCCGACGCAGCGGGTCGGCGCGCTCCCGGCCGAGGCCTTCCGGACGGTGCGGCACCACGTGCGCATGTACTCGCTCGACAACGTCTTCTCGCTCGAGGAGCTCCAGGCGTGGGCGAAGCGCGTGGAGCGCGAGGTCGGTGACGTTGACTTCTTTTGTGAGCTGAAGATCGATGGGGTCGCGGTCGCGCTCGTCTACGAGGACGGCCGGTACGTGCGCGGGGCGACACGGGGCGATGGGGTCGAGGGGGAGGACGTCACCGCCAACATCCGCACGATCCGCAGCGTGCCGATGCGCCTGCGGGAGGCGATGCCGCCGAAGCTGCTCGAGGTGCGCGGCGAAGTCTACCTCCCGGTGAAGCCCTTCGAGGAGTTCAATCGCGAGCTCGAAGAGCAGGGCAAGACGCCGTTCGCCAACCCGCGCAATGCCGCGGCCGGCACACTCCGCCAGAAGGATCCGCGGGTGACGGCGTCGCGACCCCTGCGCTACTGGGTCCACGGCATCGGGGCGCTGCACGGCAAGCGGTTTGCGCGACACTCGGAGTCCCTCGCGTACCTCCGCGAGCTCGGTCTTCGGGTGGCCGACACCGGTGAGGTCGCGAAGAGCCCCCGCGAGATCTACGGTTACACCGAGCGATCGCTGAAGAAGCGGCACGAACTCGACTATGAGATCGACGGCGTCGTAGTCAAGGTGGACCGGATCCATGCCCAGGAGGAGCTCGGCTACACGGCGAAGGCGCCGCGCTGGGCGGTCGCGTACAAATGGTCTCCGGAGGAGAAGATCACCAAACTCCGCGACATCCAGATCCACATCGGCCGCAGCGGCCAAGCCACGCCGTACGCCGTACTCGAGCCGGTCCGCGTCGGCGGCGTCACCGTCACCACGGCAACCCTCCATAACGCGGACGAGGTCCATCGGAGAGACGTGCGCATCGGTGACACGGTGGTCGTGCGGCGCGCTGGAGACGTTATCCCGGAGATCGTCGGGCCGGTCAAGGAGAAGCGGCCCAACGATGCGCGCGCTTGGCACATGCCGGCGATGTGTCCTTCATGCGGCTCCGAGATCGTGCGCGAGGAAGGTGAGGTCGCCGCCTACTGCACGGGAATCGATTGCCCGTCGCGCCGTCTGGAGTCGATCTTCCACTTCGCTTCGCGCGGCACCCTCGACATCGAGGGGCTCGGCTACGAGACGATCGACGCGCTGATCGAGCGCGGTCTCCTGAACGATCCCGGCGACATCTACCTGCTCACCCCTGCAACCTTCGAGGGCATCGAGGGCTTCGCATTCGAGCAGGATCGCAAGACGGGGCGGACGATCCCGGGGAAGAAGATACAGAACCTCTTGGCGGCGATCGAGGCGTCAAAGGGCCGCCCGCTGTCTCGGCTCCTGTTCGGCCTCGGCATCCGCCACGTGGGCTCGAAGGGGGCCCGGGATATCGCGGACCACTTCGGCTCGCTCGATGCCATCGAGAGGGCGAGCATGGACGACATCGATGAGATAGAGGGGATCGGCGAGGCGGTGGCGCACTCCATCCACGAATTCTTCAAACAGCCGCGGAACCGCAAGGTCCTCGAGAAGCTCCGCCGGGCCGGCCTCCGCACGCAGGAGGAGCGCCGCGCGCGCAAGGGTGGGCCGCTCGAGGGAAAGACGCTCGTACTCACCGGCAGCCTGTCGTCTATGACTCGCGAGGAGGCGAAGGCTGCGATCGAGCAGAGCGGCGGCAAGGTCACGGAGAGCGTCTCGAAGAAGAACTCCTATGTAGTGGTCGGAGAGAACCCCGGATCGAAGCTCGAGAAGGCGCAGAAGCTCGGCGTTCCCACAGTCGAGGAGAAGGAATTCGTGAAGCTACTCAAGCGCTAGCCAGGGCCGGCCGCGACCCCGCACCGGGATCGGTGTCCGCGCCGCGCCCGACGATCCCCGACCCCACCCGCTCGCGAGGTCAGGCGCGCCGCCCCTTCTCGGGACGCAGCGGCTGAAGTCGAGCTCGCCATCGGAGCCGACGAGTTACCATCCCTGTGAAGTGTCCCCTGTTCTACCAGGCTGTGATACCCCCCGCGGCGCGGCAATGTTGTATACTGTTAGTATAATTTTCAATCAAGGATTTAATCTTGAGGCGAGAGGCCCGAGCACCCGAAAGCCAGTTATTTAAGACCACTTTGTGGTCGGCTGAGAGATCGATTAGGGCCGTCAGTCTTGGGCGCTCCATCATGACCAACATTCTCGTTGGCACCACCTCTTGGACCGAGAAGACGCTTCTCGATTCGAAGCGCTTCTATCCATCGAACGCCACGACATCGGCAGCGCGCTTGCGCTATTACGCCACCCAGTTCCGCATCGTGGAAGTCGACAGCTCCTACTACGGGCTACCCGCTGAACGCAACTCATTGCTCTGGGCCGAGCGGACGCCTGAAGGTTTTTTTTTGACGTCAAGGCATTTCGTCTCTTTACCCAACACCAGACGCCCCTTCCTGTATTGCCCAAAGACATCGTAGAGGCCCTGGGGGACATCAAAAGGAAGAATCTCTATTACACCGACCTCCCGAATGAGGCCAGAGAGGAGCTCTGGACGCGTTTCCGCTTGAGCCTTGAGCCGCTAAGAAAAGCCGGAAAACTAGGCGTAGTGTTGTTTCAATTCCCACCGTGGTTCGTCTACAAATCAAGCGGGCTTGACTATATCGCCCATTGCGCCGAGATGCTTACAGGGGATCAAGTCGCGGTGGAATTCCGGCATCGGTCTTGGCTTAATGAGAAGCATGCCGGTGAGGCGTTGGCCTTTGAGCGCGAGCACAACCTGGCACACGTGGTGGTGGATGAACCGCAAGGGTCTGTAAGCAGCATACCGGCCGTGTGGGAGGTCACCTGCCACAGCGTAGCGGTGGTGCGGCTGCACGGGCGCAATCGCCAAACGTGGGCGAAAAAAGGGCTTAGCACAGCGGCTGAACGGTTCAGATACTTGTACTCGCAAGACGAACTCCAGGAACTTGCCCCGCCAATCAAAAGCCTAGCGAAAGAAGCACGTATGGTCCATGTGCTCTTCAACAACTGCTACGGTGACTATGCGCAGCGCAATGCACTCGATCTGCGACAACTCATCTAGTGATGGCCTTGGTAGTTGGCATGAGCGGGCTAGGCATTACCGTTCGTCTCTTGCACTGACACAACCTGTCTGGTTAGCCTACTATTAGTAGCTGTCTAGCGAAGGCCCCCAGCCCGAGGGGATCGCCTTGACACGCGCATCGGCGAGGATCGCCACGCGTTCGAGAAAGCGTGTCCAACTGCTTCTGATTGCTCACCGCCCTGCTCGAGCGCGCCGTACGACCGCTCAGCGCTGACACGCTTCGCCGAGCACTGCCCTCATCGGTCACAGCATGGGCGGCGACCTGTCGCTGGAAGCCGCCAACCCGTCCATCCGCTGCGCCGCATCGCTCGCGGGGGAAGGCCGGCTTAAAACTTCTCGACCCAAGGTCGTAGATCGAGCTCCAGCGTCCAAGCACTGCGCTGTTGCCGGTGTAGCGCCAGATAGGCATCGGCTATCGCATCCGGTTCAATCAGGGAATCGTCACCCCGTTCCGCCAGCAAATGTTGGTAGCGTTCAGAGCAGCGCCGCGCCCAGCCCCGGGCCGACTCCCACCACAGCAGCCATTTCGTTTTTCATTGCTTTCCGCTACTTGCGCAGCCCTTCTGCACTCATTGCCTCCCGCACCGCCGGGCGAGCCGCCACGCGGGCGATGTAGTCCTTGAGTCTTGGCCACTTCCCAAGATCGACCTCAAGCAAGGTACTCCAGTTAAGGACGGTAAAGAGGTACGCGTCGACCACGGTTAATTGGTCGCCCATCAGGTAAGACTTACCGTTTAGCCGCTCAGTCAGATAGTCGAACCGCCGACCGAGCAGATCTAACTGATTCGCTTTCCATTCCGCCGTGATCTTGGGATTGAAGAGTGGGCCGAACTGCTTGTGGATCTCCGAGGACACGAAGTTCAACCATTCCATCAAGCGGTAGCGCTCCATCGTGCCCGTTTTGGGTGCTAACCCAGACTCTGGCTTCTGATCCGCGAGGTACTGGAGTACAACCGCCACCTCCGTCAGGACCTCCCCATTGTCGAGTCTCAGGGCAGGCACATAGCCCTTGGGGTTGATTCTCGTGTAGTCCTCGCCGCTTGCGGTCTGCTTCGTGGCCAGATCCACACCTTCCAGCTCGAAAGTGTAGGCTGCTTCACGCAATACGATATGCGGGGCCATTGAGCAGGCGCCCGCCGCAAAATAGAGTTTCATACGCGTCTCCTCTCTTTAACTGGACAACATTGACCTCCCAATAGTTCTTTCCTCGGAGCATCGGCATCGTGTTCATGCCCGTTTCCTTTGAAGAAAGAAAATCGACAAATCATCGATCTTGAAAGAATGTCGGAAAAATGATTCTAACCCTTTATCTTTACATCGCTGCCTACTGGCATGCCGTTCACCGGGGCGCGGCGAACACGCCAGCAAAGCAGGACTCTGTTCCACACCCGGTGCAACGGCTGGTTCGGCGCCTTGGCTGGCAACACGCCTTGGCGATAATTTAGAGGCTGACTAAGCACGATACCTTGATGCGACAACCTCCACTAATGCATCAGGACCATTGTACGACAGCGACCCCTCTGACGAAGGGTGGGGCCTATGACATCTCTCCCTACTCCTCTTATCCGGTTTCGAGGTGAGCGGGATCTCTGCCTCATTGCGCTGTACGAGGCTCTTATCGATGGTCCTTACGATGAGCTTGTGGGTCACGGCGCTCAGGTTCTCGCGTAGCAATCCGAGAAAGGCGGGCGCCGCGACGAGAGTGAGCTGGTCGAATTCGCCGCACGTTCGTGCGAGCTCCAACCGATCGGAGATCTCCCTGGCAAAGACGATCGCCTTCTGTTGTTTTAGGCTCACCTCCTCTTCCATGGCATGCCGGCCGCTACCAAAGCTATCGAAGCTCCGGCCCGGCAGGTCTCGTTCATGGGCCCGGCTCGCCGGATGCGTCAGCCCTTCCAGCTCCTGCATCGCTAGACCGGCTTGCTGGAACGCGAAGATCCGGGCGCGGGTGCTTTCTGCAACGACCACCCATTTGTTCGCCATGGTTGCCTCCTCGCTCGCGCATTACATGACATCCGCTTGAGTTCAATCAGGACAACTACTGCTGACCCTCGTTGCCAGATTCGCGCTTAAACGGAACGAAGGCCACCAGGAGCACCGACTGCGTCTTCGGCTGTCCGGCGACCGACGGGTACCACCATTCTCCCGCCCACGCGCAACTGCGCGATGAGAGGAGGTGGTATCTCGGTCACGGCGGCGGTCACCACGACCGCATCATAGGCGGCTTGTTCCGCACAGCCCAAATAACCGTCGCCGAGTCCAGGTGATGTCAAGCGCTACGACGAGCCAGTGAACCGGCCACGGCGGCCGGACCAGACGCCCATATATCGGTGACGACCCGCCGGTCGAGCGGCTGCGCCGCACCCGATCGATCGGGTGCGTCCATCAGGACAGCCCCCTGGCGACCCGAAGCGCGACGATGGAAGGGCTGAGCGGTGCGCCGGGACCAAGCAGGCCGAGGTTCAGGCGATCGGCGGGATTGGTTGGGAAGAGGACGTCCCTGTCCTCGCGTCCTTAGGTGATTTCAAGGCTAGTCCTTCCGGCTCCAGCTATACAGGGCAAAGCTTATGGCGAGGACGACCAGGCCAAAAATAGTGACTACAAGCTCCATACACTTAACCTCCAGACGTTACTGCCATAACCCGCCTTCCCTTGTGGAAGGCTCGGGGTAATTTTCGGCAACCGGATCGGCCTTTGTCAAGGGGGCGCGACAGTCCGGCAAGGTGCTGGCAACCGCCCCAGCCGAGTAAAAACTGCTTAGAAATCCTTGCTTTGATCCCAAACTCTCAGCGCCAAACTCGCAGCGACTATTGCCGCCAGTCGGCGCGCGCGAAGGCGCTGGAGAAGCAGATCGCGACCGGTCTGACGAAGAAGCCGGGAGGGCCGGGGTGGGACCAACAGAAGCATCTCCGCGACATATTCACAACCTGTCTCGGATGACCTGGCGCCGCACAAGCGTGACCGGCGTCATGCGCAGCGTGGCCGCCACGCCCTCGCCTGTCCGGCCAGGTATGGCGAAGGCGCCTACCCCGACGCGCGCGCCGGGAGCAAGTCCGCCTCCCAGGCTTGTGCCGGCGTGAGAGCCAATACCGGAATGGTTAATACCACATGGTAGCAGTGGCCTGTGGATGGGCGTGTCCAGTCGGGGGGGAAGTCCGGCCGAGGCTGAAGGAGTCTGCGAATGGATCTTTGTCAGTCGCGCATGAGACGCCGAGGACGCCAATGGTGCGCCCGGTGAGCCGATATGTAGTCTGAACGGGCAAACAGCTTAACAACCACGACGCCCGCCACGAACCCGCCGACATGCGCCCAGAAGGCCACGCCGCCGATCTCGCTTCCAAAGGCCGTCAGCCCACTCACAAACTGAATGAGAAACCAGTAGCCGAGCATGGCCCAGGCGGGCAGAGCTATAGAGGTGATAATAAAACCAAGGGGTAGGATCGCGAAGACGCGCACGTTCGGATAGAGCAGCAGGTAGCCGCCCATTACCCCGCTGATTGCTCCGGACGCGCCAACCATGGGAATGGCCGAGCTCGGATTCGTCAGGATCTGGCCCATCGCTGCGGCCAGTCCGCAGAGGAGATAGAAGGCGATAAAGCGTAGCCGGCCCATCGAATCCTCAACGTTGTTGCCAAAAAGCCACAGGAACCACATGTTCCCCAACAGATGCATCCACGATCCATGCATGAACATGGAGGTAAACAGATGCGCGAGCTGACGGCCGGGATCGGTAGCGCAGACAAGCCCATCGCCCATGGAGAAGTGCGTCCCGACCGGAAGTGAACCGGTCAACTCTCCGGGAATAAGCCCGAGTTCGCAGACAGACCTGGCCAGCGGTATTGTGTCGCCGGCCCCTTGCACCACCAGCCAAGTCAAGACGTTCAGGCCGATGATCGTCCCGGTAACAATAGCCGTGCGCTGGGTCTCATTCTCGTCGCGATAAGGAAACATGTGCGCTTCTCGTTGATTGCCTACTTCTTCAACATTGCTCGGTTGTCCGAAGGTTGGTGAAGATTGGTGTGACGCGGCTCCCGACATAGGTTGAGCCAATCACGAGGCCATGGCAAGCCAGGGTTCCTTTGCTCGGTTCCTGGCTCAAGGTCCGCCAACCGTCTTACGCGGCGCAGGGTGGTCTACCCGGCTGCCAGCAAGGCTCCAAACAGCATGGCCGCTGTCTCCGCCGAGGGCAAGACGCTTTGCATCTTGATGCGCCGCTACGCGAGCTTCCACGCGCTCTTCACCGCGGTCCTCGGGTGGCTCGACGCGGTGTTCGTGTACCCGCTCCTCGAACAGGTCATCAACCGGCCGTTGGCGGGATTCTGCGCGCATGGGACGTGCTCTGTTTCGGGTGTTGATGGGCTTCATCTTGGCCTCTTGAGAGAGCCCGCCCCCGAAGGGGCGAGATGAGCATCTCTGTCACGGTTGGTCTTGGCTTTCGGAGCCACGCGGGACGGAGACCGATTTAAGATACCTCTACACGAGGAGGCAACCTGGGGAGTCGGCGGGCCGTAGGTTGATATCGGTTCGCGCGCCAGGTTGCGCCTTGCTAGAACTCCCGCACCGCCGTATGCTCGTGTCCTGGGCGTGCTTCGTGCTTACAAGTTGTCGAGCGCGCCCGTTCACGGCGTGCCCCGCACATCGAAGCGCTCACCCGGGCACAGCAAAGGAGATGCAGAGGAGATGAGACTACTACCGATCGTGTTGGCTTCCCTACTCCCCATGGCCGCGCATGCCGAATGCACGCAGAGCGATTTGCAAGGCGGCTGGGTGGCCATGGTCGGGTTCGAGGGTATCGGCGCATGGAGCCGGTGCGACCTGAGGATCACATCCACCGGCCGCTCGACCGGGAGCTGCCTGCTCCCGAATGGCACCGTCGTGACCGTCGAGCCGGGCCAGTTTCGGGTGAACGGGGATTGCTCCGTGACCGGCGAGAGACAGAACGGGCTGGCTACCTCCTCAGGCCGGCTCCAAGCTGACAAGCGCGGGATCATCGGGCGGGTCTCCGTGGACGACGGCGAGCGCTCCTTCGGCGGCTGGTTCGTGGCCGTGAAGCGCGGGTAAAGGCCGCGAGCGCCGCAACCTCATACAGCCTCCTTTAGGCCGCCTTCGCCCCGGCCTCTTTGCGCAGCAGATACTCGACGAGCCTTTGCCCCCGCGGTCTCGGGCGGATGCGCCGGCACCTCGCCCTGAGTGCCTGAGAGACCCGGCGAGCGCGAGAGAAACGATGGGTAGGCCAGTACCGTGCAATGAGCGCAGAGGCAGCTACAAGGCCCACCAGGCGAGTAAGCCGTGCCCCATCTATCTCGGCCGGGCCGTTGTCGCATATCCATTCGATAGCCTCGCCCGTCTCCTTGTGCGCGCTGTCCGAGAATACGGTCTGGGCTCCAGTGGATCGCAGCTCAACAAGCATGGCCTTCTTGAGGTCACGAGTCATCGGATCAGTAAATTTCTTCGTCGGACAGTTGGCTACGAAGAGCCGATGTGAGGACGGCGAGCTGGCCCGACCGAAGATGGAGCCAGTGTCGGGCGAGAAGTAATCGACAATTTGCCGGATCTCGGCGCAATCGAGATCCACATCGACCAGCCAGCCATTAGGCTCGCCGAGCAGCGCGCCGTTGCAAGTGGGCCCCGAGAGTCTCAGGGGTGACCCGCAAGTGCTGCCACCCGTCATAGCCTGGATTCTTTTCGCGCCACCGTATCGGGATAGGCGCCCAGCCCCGGGATAGATACTCGGCCGCCGAGTCCCGGGTGCTCATCGGCGCCCCTCCTGGCCGGGGCCGAGGCAACCAGGGCTGAAAATGGCCGCGAAGACAGTACAACGATTTGTAGTGCGGCCCGGACCCCAGGCCGACGACGGCGACGGTCGTCAGGCACTGCCGGCAAGGCGCACAGATTGTCGTCTGGTCTTGGCCCGATGGCCATCCCAAATAGCTCAATCTGGCTCGGTGCGGGCCGGGGGCCGCTAGCGCTCGACACCACGGTCACGCCGGTGCCTCGCGGTTCTTCCTCGGTCTGCCGCACACGGGCTGCGCCTTGGACACCTCGCGCAGGCGGCTTGGGAGGTCAACGAACGTCAGCTCCCGCGAGATGAGACCACGTGCTGCCCAATTGCGCACGGTCCTGTCGGTGCGGCCGATCAGGCGGGCCGCCATGAGCGTAGATATCCTCATCACAGCACTATATAATTGCCGGAAATTTCCTTCACAACGGTGGCACAGTTCGCGATATCAATGGGTTACGTACGAAAAGGTAATGACTGGTATTCGTCTCGCATGCTCGCCGAGGACTCGCCACCATACAGCTTGTTTGAAGGCGGTTTTACTGATGCCGGAGGCGATCGAACGGATGGTGCGGACGCAACTTCGCGCCGAGGGCATCGAGAAACTCAAGCAGGCGCGCGCCAGACACTGGCGGCGAACCCTCTGCCGCCGATGGCGCTCGACGAAATCCAGGCGGAAATGGATGCCTACCAAGCTGAGCGTCGGGCGGGCGGCCGTTCACGCGGCGGCTGGTGCTGGATGCCAATACAGCCTGGCTGTTATGGCACGGCACGCCGGCACAACTGATCGATGCCGTGGAAGCGGGCAGCGTTGAACTGGTTACTAGTACGCCCTCGCTGGCGGGACTGCGGAGATCCTCAAAGCTTATCTCGAGGCCACGCTTGGCGCTGTGATAGCTGAATCGAAACCAGGGAGAGCTCCGAAACTGGCTGTATTCTGAGGAAGTTGCTCCTTTGAAGCTACTTGAGCAAGCGAGCCCGCTGGAAGGGGCATAAAGGACGTAGCGGTGTGCCGTTTTCTGGCCGCTGCCCGCGCTCCATGCCTATCCGGTTTCCTGTGACTTTGCGTCATGAACTATCGAAGAAAGATATTTATCGTCGCCTTGCTGCTTTGGTACGCGAGCTTTTCGATCGCCATGGCGATTGCACCGGCCGATCGCGAGTTTTGGATGGCCGCGAGCATTTTACCGGTGCTCTTGGTAGCCGGTCTCGTGGTGAGCTATCGGGCTTTTCCATTGTCCAGCATTTCCTATTTTCTGATCACCCTGTTCCTGACATTACACGCGATCGGTGTTCACTACACTTATGCAGAGGTGCCATTCGGAAGCTGGTTGCAGCAGGCGCTCGCTTTGGACCGCAACCACTTCGATCGCATTGTCCATTTCTGTTTCGGGTTCCTGTTGACCTATCCTTGGGAGGAGTGGTTTCGCCTATTCGCGCATGTCCGCGGCTGGTTGCGATACTATCTGCCCAACATCACGATACTAGGGTTAAGCGGTCTCTGGGAGATTGTGGAATCCTGGTTCGCGCAGTTGATGCATCCGGACCTCGGTCTCGTCTTTCTCGGATCACAGGGCGATATGTGGGATGCGCAAAAAGACATGAGCGCAGCGCTGTACGGCTCCCTCCTCTGTACTGTGCTGATTGTGTTGATCCAGAGGCGGTGGATCGCTACGGATCCTCGACTACCGCCATCGGATCGCTCCTTGGAGCACCCCTTATGATGTTCACCACACAATCAACGGCGCCGGAGCCGGGGCTGTCGCTCGGGCAGAATCGGCTGTTTCAGGTGTTGCTCGGCGGCTATCTTCTCCTATGGATAGTGCTCGCCATCTCGCCCGTCGATCGACAGGACTGGTTGCTGGAAAATATCCTAGCCATGGTATCGGTGACGCTGCTCATCGTTACCTATCGCCGTTTCCAGTTTTCCGATCTCTCCTATGTCCTGATCATTCTTTTCATGATATTGCACGCCATCGGGGCTCATTACACCTACTCCAAAGTGCCATTGGGATACTGGCTGCAGGGAGTGATGGACCTCGATCGAAATCATTATGATCGCTTGGTGCACTTCGCGTTCGGTCTGCTGCTGGCCTACCCCGCCTACGAGTTAGTGCTCCGTCGCGCGAAGGCGCGGCACGGGTGGGCACTCGTGCTTGCAGCATCGACCATCGTTGGCATGAGCGGTTTCTTCGAAGTCCTCGAATCATGGGTGGCACAGGTGGTTAGTCCGGAGCTTGGCATGGCTTATCTAGGTACTCAAGGAGATGAGTGGGATGCACAAAAAGACACCACGATGGCCATCATAGGAGTGGTTATCTCCCTCGGGTTCGCGTCTCTCATTTCGAGGTCAAATGGGTAAAGCCATCTGCACGCGCGTTCGCTCGCGTGCCCGGGAAAGGTGGAAGGTCGGTGCCAGGGTTCCGGTAAGACTTACAGCCCATGTAGTTTTTACCCGTAAACGTTACAAAAACTGTTTGCTTTCTAGATGTTTATCTCGCCTAGATCGGTGGCACTCATATTGCCTAGCTGCTTTGCGATAGGAAAGCGACATTCGTTGGACGGAGGGAGGATCCCTTTGAGGCACCGTAGTTTATGAAAATGGGTGAAATCATGCAGTGATGTGATAATGTATATTGGACAGCGAGCAAGGGCCCGAGGATACCCTGGGCCTCAACGGGGTTCATCGCGGAGTGAGAAGCAGCATGAAGACAGTGGTTGGTTTATTTGATAGCTTAAGTGAAGCTCAGAGCGCGACGCGCGATCTGATTACGGCCGGATATTCGCGGGACGATATCGGAGTATTGGCCAGTGACGCCACCGGTGAATGGTCCCGCTACAAAACCTCTAGTCTTGAGGGCCCTGCCCCGATGTCGACTCTCGAAGGCGCTGCCCCGGGCTCCGAGGAGGTCCGTAGCGGGGTGGGTACGGGCACAATGGTCGGTGGCTTGGGCGGGTTATTGGTCGGCCTTACGAGTTTCGCAATTCCCGGGATCGGCTGGCTAGCCGGCGTCGGTACCCTCGCTACGACTCTCCTCGGCGCCAGCATGGGGGGCGCCGCCGGCGGACTATTCACCGCAGTTGAAAAGTTAGGCGTGCCCAAGGACAAGACCGGCTACTACGCCGAAGCGTTGCGCCAGGGTGGCACCCTGGTTCTTGTTCGCCTGGCGGAGGAACAGGTTGATGAAGCTATGGCCATCATGGAGCGGCACCAGGCGGTGGACATCGAGCAGCGTGCTGAGAAGTGGCGGGCGTCTGGCTGGACCGGCTTTAACGAAGCGCAGAACCCATGACCGAGCCTCGCTCCGCCTGTCTTCGGAGAGGCAGGGTGAGGGGATCTAAAACTATTTCTTACCCGTCCTGGTAGAGCTAGCGGAGCATCATTCCTTGATCACTTCTGCGCGGTTCGGATGCAATACCTGGCCGCTCAGGTACGACGAATCGCCTGGGGCACCGCCCTCCGGGGGTGACGATGCCGACCAGGTTGAGCGGATCGGCACCGGACAACGACACCAGCTCCAGGGGCGCCGCGCGGCGGCGCACTGCCATTGGAACTAAGTGAGGCCAGGCTCGACTTAATTTCCTGCGCGAAGTATTCCGGTGATATCTAACGACTTCCGTTCGTCGGTCGTTCACTGAGTGATTCTCCGTAGCGCCTCACCAGCGTTGACGATCTCTTGGAGCGTTACTCTTTCTCGGAGAGCACGTAGGTGACGCGATCTTTGATCGTCGGGTGGTCGTAGAGCCAGAACTCGATGAACGGAGAAGGATCGGGGTTACTCAGGTTCTTGGCCGCCAGCTTTTCGAAGGCCTTGGCCGCGGCCACGCCGTCTTCCGTCATGGCCAGCCCGTACTCGTCGGCCTTGTGCTCGAAGTAGCGGCCCATGCCCGCGAATGCCGGTTGAAAGAGAAAACCGAACACCGAGAAGAGGAAAAGGATAAGTGGCAGGCTGGCAAAATCCGCCAGGCTGTCGAATCCCCAGCGATCCTTGTTGCGCGCCAAGAGGACGCCGGTGATCCGGTGGACCAGGTACGCCGCTAGGAAGACGAAGGCCGTCACTAATCCGACGCCGATCCAGACGTGGTGCATGACGTAATGCCCGATCTCATGGCTCATGACAAACAGAATCTCCTCGTGCTCCATATCCTTCAGGATCGTGTCGTAAAGCACGATGCGCTTGGTGCCGAAGAGCCCCGTGACGTACGCGTTGTATTTCTTGCTCTGCTTGGACGCGTCTACCTCGAAAATATCACTGTCTGGAATACCGGCCCGGTTGGCGAGCGCCAGAATCTTGGTCTTGAGCGCCTCGTCCGAGAGCGGGCTGAACTTGTTGAACATAGGCGCGATCACGATGGGAGCGATCACGATGAGGAAGGCCGCGATGGGGGCGGTGAACGCTCCCGTCCAGAGCCACCATCGCCTGGGGGACCGACGGATGGCGAGGTAAAGAAGCCAGAGGAGTAACAGCCCGACCACGAAGCCTATGGCCTCGCCCTTCATGAACTCGCCGAACCACTGCCCGAAGCTCTGGTTGGAGTGTTCGTACTGGTATTCGAGCGCGTATCCGGAGTAGTACGTGAAGGGAAAGTCGACGGCCAGTACGATCAGGTTGAAGGCGAGTAGATACAGAGCCAGCACAAAGAAACGCCTATTGCCCAAGCGCGTGGCCCAGGCGCGGATTTTGGCCGAGCTTCCTGTGACCAAGAACAGGATCAGGATCAAAAACGAGTAGAACGTGGTGACGAAATACAGGACATTCTTGATCTCGGAGTAGGCGATGGCCTGGGCGCGCCGCTCGGGGGTCATCTCCCCCCAGCCGTGGTCGGTCCAGGGGGTGGGATGTGTGGTCAAGCTGTCGTTGTGTATCTCCTGGCCATCACTAGGCGCTGCTGCCGTTTCAACTGGTGTATCAGCTATGGCCAGTCCAGTGATCAGGATGAAGCCACCTAGCGCGGCGCTTAAGAGTCTCACCAGCCGAGAATCGATCATGAGTTTCATGGACGTCCGCAGATAAGGCTGGTAGTGAAGAAGGGGGTTGGCCCCTTGAGAGTCAAACCCATTGTTAGTTGGAATTCGAAGCGCTGCGCCCTGATCATGCTGCGCGTTGGATCTTGCCTTCTGTCGTCTCGACTATAGGCGATTCGACGCGGGTTTGCAATGGAGAATGCTTGGTTTGGACGGGCTTAACGGTGATTTGGCGGTCTGAAAAAGGTCCGGCGCCGGGGAGAAGCGCTCAGTCGGGGCGGCCCCGTGGTTGGCGGGGGCTCAAAGATGAGTTTTGGGGTGGTGTCCGGTGCGTAGACGCGAGTGCGCCTGTGCGAGTCGAGGTGCTGCGACCGGCAGGAACAAGAGGGAAAGCGCCTACCAGCTCACCCGCTGATCGAACTCAAGCTCGGGTGGGCGTAAAGCATCCATCCCTGGATCGGCCGGCGACATCCTGTCGTTGCGTCCTCGGCGCGCCAAGCAGCCCATCCCTGGGCCTGGCTTTCATCAATGCGGGCGAGCAACATCGCCCACAAATAGTAGGTTGACGGCGAGCGGGATTTCTCTGCCGCTTGGGCGGGCGCTGGGTCAGGCCGGCTCGACCCCTGCGCGGATCCCGCCATCGGGAGACTGGCGCGGGCGGTGACCGCCGCACGCAGCGAGGCATTGCGGACCCCGTCCCTGGGGTCCATCCTTTCAGGAGCAGCTAGCGCTTCGCTCAGATTGCCGTGCGACGCACTCGGCCATGCGCCGGGTGTTGACGAAGACGATCGTCGTGCGGTGGCGCACAATCAGATCGGCGAGACGGTCGGAGACCCCGCCCCACACCTCGTTTGACATGAGTGCCGTGAGCGGGCATTGCGGCAGCACGAGGCCCAGTCCCAGGCACGCTGGTGGCCCATGTCCACGATGTGGCACGGGCCCTCACCGCAGAGATAGCGGGCGACCTCATCGATGGGCCGCTGGGTAGCCGAGAGCGCGATGCGCCGCAGGGGCTTGCCGGCCAGGGCATCGAGGCACGCGAGGCTGAGCGCGAGGTGAGCGCCGCGCTTCGTCGCGACCACCGCATGGACCTCGTCCACGATCACCGTCTGGACGGTCTCGAGCATGGCGCGCCCGCCTGCACTGGTCAGCAGGATATAAAGGGATTCCGGGGCCGTGACCAGGATGTGAGGCGGCGAGAGCGGCGCATGCGCAGGCGCTCGGCAGCGGGGGGTGTCGCCGGTGCGCACCCCCGGACCGGATCGCAATGTCGCCACACCCCAGCCGCTCGATCTCGCGGGCGATGTCCGAAAGAGACCTTCTGCACGGAGGTCTGCACCGACCACGACTCGGGGGTGCTGAAGGAGTCCTCCAGGAACCCCATCACGCAGGCCCCCGAGGCCTCCTGGCCGCTCTCGCAGCTGCTTACGCCGTCGGCGATCGCTGCGGCGATGCTTGAATCGAAGCGGCCATTCTGGCGGCCAAAGAAACACTTGAAATATATGTACGATTCTGATATAAAAGCATTTATGAACATTGAAAGAGGCAACGAAGAAGCGGCCATAGAAGCGGTGCACCGGCGGGAGTTGGTTTCACTGATGGAGCCACTCACGATTGCCGAGGGCTCCCCTCACCGCGCCGGCCTGACCGACCTCGCCTTCGACCTTGCGCAGAAAGCCGCCGGATTCAGGCGCAGCCTCCTGCCCAGCCTGCTGGCCTCCCTCGCGACCCTTGTACGGGCGATGAACTGCTATTACAGCAATCTGATCGAGGGCCACGATACGCACCCCGTGGATATCGAACGTGCGCTCAGGGAGGACTACAGCCAGGACGCCCGCAGGCGCGAGCTCCAGCTGGAGGCGCGGGCCCATATCGCCGTCCAGAAATGGATCGACGAAGGCGGGCTCAAGGGGCGCGCCGTCACCACCGACGGCATCCGCGAAACCCACCGCCGCTTCTGCGAGCTCCTGCCCGAAGACCTGCTCTTCGTCGAGGACCCGCACACCCATGAACGTATCCGCGTCGTCCCCGGCGAACTGCGGCTCCGTGATGTAGAGGTCGGACGCCACCTCGCCGTCAGCCCCGGCGCGGTGCCGCGCTTCCTGGAGCGCTTCGGGCATATCTACGGCAACCTTGGGCGTGCGGACGCCCTCCTCTCGGCGGCCGCCGCCCATCACCGCCTGCTCTGGATTCACCCGTTCATCGACGGCAACGGCCGTGTGGCGCGCCTGATCTCACACGCGATGTTGCTGGACCTGCTCGATACCGGCGCGGTCTGGTCGGTGGCGCGCGGCCTTGCTCGCAACGTCGAGATCTACAAGCAGCACCTTGCCAACTGCGACCAGGCGCGCCGCAACGATCTGGACGGGCGCGGGAACTTAAGCGAAGAGGCGCTGGCGGAATTCACACGGCTCTTCCTGCTGACCTGCATCGACCAGGTGACCTTCATGGAAGGCCTGATGCAGCCGGAGCGCTTGCGCACCCGCATCCAGCTCTGGGCCGAAGAGGAAATCCGCCTCGGCGCCCTGCCCCCGAAATCGGGAGCGATCCTTGAAGCGGCGCTCTATCGCGGTGGACTGCCGCGCGGCGACGCCGCGGATGCGATCGGCGGCAGCGAACGCAATACGAGGCGGATTGTCGCGGCGCTCATTGAGCGGGGCGTGCTGGCGTCCGAGAGCTCCCGCGCCCCGTTGCGCCTTGCCTTCCCGGCCGCCCTCGCCCACCGGTGGATGCCGGGGTTGTTTCCGGAACAAGCGTAGGGCGCGTGTCCGCGCCATTCACTGGCGGTGTGAGTCCGCCGTGCCTGATTACCGTCGCGCCCATGTGCCGGGTGGCATCTATTTCTTCACCGCCAACCACCTACCGGCGTCAAACGTTTCTCACCGATCCCGACGTGCGCTCGGCCCTGCGGGAAGCGATCGGAACGCTTCGTTCGACCCATCCGTTTGCGAATGAGTTGGCGCGGACACGCGCCCTACGCCCGCTGTTGGAATGTTAGAACTGACCCCCCGTTTTACCCCCTCAGATTCAGTAGGATCCACTCGTGGGCTGGGTCGGCTTGCGCGCCGCTCGTTAGGCTGCCTTTATCCTCTCGGGTGGCAGGAAGCTGAGATATTCTCGGACCTCTAGTTGCATGCGGTCAATCTCGACCAGAAAACCGGACACCGTTGCCCGGTAATTCAAAGGATTGATCTCCGTCTTGCGCAGATTCGCCACTTGGTTCTGAAACCACGCGATACGTTCCAAGGTCGTTTAGCTGCTGCTCGTTTGTAATCATGTTCTCCCCGGGAGGATCTCGACAATACCGCGTTGGCCGCCTTCGCGGCGAAGCTGCCAGTATTCTATCATTGCCTGCTCCAAATCTCTCGCCCTCAGTTCCTGCATAACACACGAACGGGGGCCAAATATTTAGTGAATATTTAGTGCAATGGTAGACCTGGCCCTTCACTTCTTCAAAAGGGCTCTGACCCCTTTACCCTTGACCCCTTTACCCTTGACCCCTTTACCCTGACCCCTTTACCCCACGGACACGCGCCCTACACTCGCTGTTGGAATATTAGAACTGACCCCATACTCCCCGCTCGGCTGGAGGGCCATTTTTATGCCGCTATACCTTCCACCGTCACGTGGCGGACGTCCGTCCGCTGACTTGCATGCTCGAACGTGATCGCACAAACATTGCCTTGTGCATCGACATCAAGAACCGTGTTCTCATCAAGATCCTTCGAATCGGCAATGTCTCTATCACGAAACTCGATGTATAGGGTGTCCGTGTCTGCGAAGTACTTGACCTTCATAGCTTGAACCCTCTATCAAAGAATGCGTTGTGGACTGTTTCTCCATCCGGCAGCAAAATCACTCGCAGGTACCTGCCCTCCATTTCTTCAATTCCAGTCCAACGTCGGATACGACCGTCTGCGTGGATGTGCTCTTTTTCCGGGCGATCAATGGCGCGTTGAATCCATTCGTCTTCAATTATCGCCCGATCGGGTCGAGAGCGTATCGCTTGGAAATATTCAGTTGACTTCATTGCGTCCTACCCTGCGATAGTTTGCCGCGCTACGTTAACGCCTAACCGCGGCAGGGCATACATGCAGTACCACGAGCTAACTACTGGCTGGCTGTCGGTTGCAGTCGTTTCGGGGTGCTCGGGCTTCGTTTTGGTGGAACTCGATGAAGCCGGTTCCTAGCCACCATGCTGATCGACAGGGGGCTGGATGCGATCGACTATCCCATTCAGATTCGGCTAAACCGCTTACAACCACTGGTTTAGGCGCAGAAGGAGGAGTCCGCGATGCGGGCAACGATGTGGTTGAGGGGTGATGGTTTCATGCCGGTTTCGTGCGGTAGGGTGGGGGTTCTTCCCGAAGGGAGTCGGTGTCCACCGGGCCGAGCGCGGACGCGGCGCGGAGGGTGAGCGCCCGTTGCCGTAACGCATCGAGCATCCGCAACTTTTCTCCCACGTTCCGGCCGGCAAGTTGGCGGCGCAAGGCGCGTTTGCTTTCGAGCATCTCTTGCAGGTCGAAGCTCATGGCGCGTCGGTGAGGAATTGTCGCTCGAATTGCCGCCAGCGGTCAACGAGCCCATGCCGGGCGAGGATAGCCCGAAAGCGGGCGGCATCGAGCGCGCCGGCCTCGACGAACTGGAGCAGGCGGGCTTTGTCCTTGGCGCGCCCGGTCTGGAGGGCGATGGCGGCGAGGTGCTCGGCGGTGAAGACGCGGGCGGGTGTTCCGTCCACGTCTCGTTCGCCGGATTCCTTCAGCGCTTCCTCCACCAGGGGGGTTCCCGGCGGGAGAAACTGGATGGGCCAGCCGGCCACGACAATGTATTCGCCCTGCATCGTGCCGCCCCGCGCCTTGAGGTATTCGAAGATGGGTTGTGGGCTGATGACGAGTTGGCGCGCTTCCGGCCGGAAGGCGATGAAGACGTCCACATCCAGCGTGGCCACAGGTTCGAGGTAGAAGGTCGCGCCCACGGCGCCGCCGATGGCGTAACGATCAATGACGCCGTCGGCCTGCATCCGATTGATGGCGGCGATGGTTTCTTTGATGTTCACGGCTGCACGCCCTACGCGGTGGTAGCCCCGTCTTCGGCCACCGAGAGCCGGCTAGCCCCGACGCCTCGGCGCAGCAGCGCCTTGCGGGCTTCCCAGGCGGCGCGCCGGTCGAGATTCTCGCTCATGTGGACCTCGCGCCCGGATTGCGACGCGATGGGGACGCCATCCAGATAGAGGACGCGACCCGATCCGCGGGCCACCGTGTTTCCGGGCGTGACGATGCCGACGAGATTGAGCGGATCGGCACCGGACAACGACACGAGCTCCAGGGATGTCGCGCGGCGGCGCACCTCGCGCAGGAGTCCGACCGCCTCGGGGAGCGCGAACTGCTCCCCCGAGGCCAGGGCGACGAAGCGCCCGCCGCGCAGCTCGCCGCGCGCCTCGCGGCGGCGGTAGACCGCCACCAGCTCGCGCCACGGCGGCAGCCAGGGCTCGCGCGTACAGAGGCGCCGGAACACCACCCCGTAGCGGTGGAGCAACACGCGCGCCGCGAATTCGGCGCTGTTGTCGATGGCACCGCCCTCGATTTCGACGCCTCCTCCCGTGCCGCCGGCCTCGGCGCCGGGAAGTGCGGCCGAGGCGCGCGGCGTCCCGGTCAAGGACCAGCGGCCGGCGGCGGC